>CALCBO010000078.1 GCA_937897245.1 uncultured Caryophanales bacterium
CCACGCTTTGAGGAAAACAGGCACCAGGGCGGTCTGCCAGTCGTTGCACTGGATCACATCGGGGATGAAAGCCAGATAGGTCAGGGCTTCCAAGCAGGCTTTGGAGAAGAAGGCGAACCGTTCGCCGTCATCGCCGTAGCCGTAAGCGGAGTCGCGGTAGAAGTAGTATTCATTGTCGATGAAATAGTATGTAATTCCATCTAATTCGTATTTAAAAACACCTACGTAACGACTTTTCCAATTATAATCCATTGAAAAGTTTGTTACATATTCTAATTTATCTATCCATTGATACATATTAAATCTATCTTCTTTATCAGTAATTTTACTACCTTGATGAGCTAAATTAGAAGTAGTATATCTATCTAGTATTACATAATAATCTTTTTCTAAATATTCTTCTATCTTAGCCATATTATATTTTCTATCAGCTGCATAATAAAGACATACTACATAAGGATCAACATTTACTGCTCCTTCTTTAAAATAACTATTTCCGATATCAGGTCTTCCTAAGTATGGTCCACCTACTATTTTACCAGTAGGAGTATTATACATAGGAAAATTAAAACGAATACATTTTTTTCCTTTCTCTGTTAATTTTTTTTCTAACAATTTGGTTTGAGTTTCTTTTCCAGAGCAATCAGTTCCTTCAATAACAATTATTTTTCCAGATTTTTTCATTGAATATCTCTCCTATCTTGGTTTTATTTTTACTTCAAATGAATTATCTTGAACTTTTTCATTGTAATTTTCTCCTATCCACATTTTTAATGTTAGTTTTCGATTATTTATTTTAGACTGATAAATATTTTTACCACCGTCACTACTATTATCAGTATCACTTAATACTCCTTTAGTTAAAATAGTATTATTATCCAAAAGAGCATAATGAATGTATTCTAAATCTATATTATTGGTTATAGAATAAATAACCATTTCATATTTATCATCTTTATTACCTTCTACTCTAAGATCTAAATAATGAATATTATCTTTACTCATTCCTTTTTTATTGGGCATTTTTTCTAAATTAATTATCTTTAACATATCAGTAGTATTTTGGTTATTAAAAGATATATAACTAGTTGTTTGTTCATTTATTTTAGGTTTTTTATGATTAATCCCTATAATAATAAATGTAAAAATAACTAGTAAAATAGTTAGTATAACTAAATTTACTATTTGTTTTTTATTTATTTGATTTTTTCTTCTCTTGTTTTTTCTTTTTTTGTTTTTCTTTTTCTTCATCAAATCTACCTCTAGTTTTATATTAACAAATTTTCTATTGAAAAACAATGTATTTACTAATATTTAAGAGAAAAAATACAGTTATATTTTAATACAACTGTGTTTACTTCTTCTTAATGGTTATTTTTTTTAGAAATAATCTCTTTTACTTCTTCTTCACTTACTTTAGTAGCTTTAGATATTTCTTCAACATTCATACCTGATTCAAATAAATTCATAATAATTAAACTTTTTCCAATCTCTATTCCTTGACTCTTTCCGATTTCTATTCCCTGATTCTTTCCAATTTCTATTCCTTCACGTCTTCCTTGATCTTGTAGTGCCCATTCTTTATCATAACTTTCTCCAAAATTTGTTCCTTTAGTTACTTCTCCAGCTTCATTTACATAATCTATCATAATTTCTATCTCCTTTGCCATATCCAAAGATATTTCATTATCTTCTTCTATTAAACCCAATAAGTATTTCTCTAGTTCACTTAATCTGTCTTTTCCTAAAGTATAACACTTTTTACGAAGATTGGGTACATATATTTCAATTATTGTGATTTTATCATTTAAGACTATTCCATCTTCATTTTGAAAACTAAATATATCGATTACTTTATCATTTCCAATAAAAGAATAATTATTTAGATTAATCTGTATTACTTGATTATATAAATTATGATATTTCTTACCTATTTTTACTCTTTCTGTATATAGTCTAAAAGCATATTCCATATTTCTATACATGGTATCTACACTATCATTATTATTTACTTCAATATTAATTTTAGATCCATTAATATCACATACATAGTCACTTCTTTCTTCTTTAGTATCATTATATTCTTTATCTAATTCATTCTTAACTAGCTTAATACTATGAAATAATTCTTCATAACTTATATCTACAAAATAAGAAATAAGTTTAACTGAATATTTTAGTCTCTTAGTATTATAAAACATAGTCTTAAACATAGTATTAGAAAGAATAGATGGTTTTTCATTCTTACCTAAGTCACTATATTTCTTCATTTTTAAAATAAAGTCTTTATTCTTTTCTAAGTCATATAAATAAGTTTTATTGTAATTCTTAATTTTTAAAATAAATATCCCTCCCTTTAAGTAAAAGAAGTTATATCACTAATAAAGAAATAAGACAAACTAGTAATTTTAATAATTCAAGTATTATTTTAAGTAAAAAAAATAAAAAGTACTAAGTGAATTTATTAAATTCATAGTACTTTTAATACTCAATTAACAAGTTTTGTATAAATAAATTATTTTGTCTAATTATTCATAATTAGGATATATTACAGCTTTAAAGCCATAGAAATTATTACCCCCACCATCTGTTCTAAATAGTATTTTTAAGTAATTACTATTTACTGTAATTGTTTCAGTAGTTAGTGTTGTTCCGCCATACTTTTTATTACCAATAGGACTACCTCCACTACTATCATATAAATATATCCAGTCCCAACTAGTACTTTCAGTCTGATAAGTAAGTTCTACTGTAAGAGAAGTGGCATTTTCAAAAGTATTTTCATACATTATTTGATTATCGACACTATTTGGATATGGATTATGTTCTGATTCTACTGTTACTTGAGGAATCTTGGTAATTTCTGTTATAGTAACATTTTCTGCCGGCATTACAAAGCTATTACCATTTACTAATGTTCCATTTAGTTTAAAAGATGTAACTAAGTATTCATCTGATTCTAATGTAATCGTAGTATTATATCTTCCTGTACTAGGAACTGTGATATCTGGATCTGTATTAGTAATAGTGTAGTTAGCCTGAACATATTGAATATCTGTAATTGTGACATTTTCATTAGGCATAGTAAACGTATCTCCATTAACTAATGTTCCATTTAATCTAAATGAAGTAACTACATAATCATCTGAATATATTTGAACTTCATAATTAGGTGCTGCTTTTTTTCTTACTTTGAATAGATTATTTGAATTAGTTATATTATAAACCTCATCAACAAAATATGGCTTTTCCATACTACCATTACCATCACCATATTCTGTACCTTCTTTTATGGAAATTGAAGGTCGAACTCCTTTACTCCAGTGTGCATTGTTTGTATCCCCAGAACCAGTCGAATCTTTGATATAACCGTCGGAAGAAACAATTCTAACAAATGAATTACCATTGATATAGCTTTCGGGTGAGGATAGTGCATATTTTGTTCCTGTTTTTCGCACAATATTATTATTGAAAAGTATCATTTCTGATGAGGTTGGTAATCCAACTTTATAGGTTAGTTTTGCAACTGTATTTGATACACTAAATTTATCTGTAATATTTGTACAGCTTAAATTATATGAGAGAGGGTCATTAAAAAATGTATGAGAAAAGATATTCCCACCATCCGGATGCCAACCAGTTGTATCAGCATTTCTTTGACTCCTATCATTACAGAATACTGTATCTTCAACCATGTTATCATATGGAAGAATATATTTCTTATACCAGGCATCCACTCCATTTTTTATTGTTGAATTTACCAGATTAACATCATTATTATACAACATTTCATTAACGGCATTCTCTATATTTTTTCCTGCTGTTAAATCTATATAAAATAGTTGGTTAGTCCTTACCACACTATAAATATATGATACAGTTGTACACTTGCCTTCCCTGTTCCAACATGTATAATGAGCATTATTTAAACTGGTTTTGTTTGTGCTATCGTTTGTATTCCAGAAAGTAGTTGAAGTATCATCATCTAAAAAATATTTATATGTACCATCATCTGGATCTTGCTTATATTCAAAACTCTTTGCATATTTATAGTTATTTGCTACTTTAATATAAGTCATATCAGTATTTGAAGTTGCAGTAGTATACCATAGTTCACTACAAGTATCATTTACGGCATTTTTACAGACATATTTTCCTGCTCCTACACTTGAATAACTTGTATACCAGTTCTTTCTCTCTATTGTAACCGGATTGATTTCATCTTGATTTAATATTGTATATGTTCCATTACCATTATCACGATAACTATCTCCATATGTATAAGTATAATTAAAGTCAGCTAAAGTATGATTTCCTGAATTAGTTAAGTTAATATTATACATAGTTGAACCATATACTGCCGCAATATAATATACACTTGTATATGTATAAGTCTGACTTGTGCTTGTAAATGTATATTTACCTACTAAACTTGGATAGTCAGCAGTACTACTTACTTGATATGGATTATCTAAATTATACACGTTTGTGGTAGGACTTCCCCAAGTTACAGTATCACTATACCAGTAACTTGTAAAAAGAGATACACTTGAAAGCATTGTCTCAGTATTAGTCATCTCCTTTGAATTAGAGGTATATCTTGTATTATACATATAACCCACATCTGCAAGTGTTTCCTGCAAATTAAATTGTAATGTTCCAAACTGTGAATAATGAGAACTTGAATTAAGTGGGATTACATAAGCATCAGTTGTATTATTATAAGACTCCACAAGGTAGAGAGTTGTGCAAGTACCAGTTTCAGTTGACTTCATACATGTATATTTTCCAATTAATCCTGGTGCATTAGCCTCACTCCAAGTAGCCTGTTCAGTAGTACCTGAAATACTAAATACATTATTTGTCTTGTCATATGTATAATCTGCCCCATACCAATAATTTCCATTTAATGATTGACTTGTATGCGAAGCATATCCGACATGATTACCTCTGGTATTTAGGCATTGGTTGTTTTCTGCTTCTCCATTATAAATCATTTTTACTCCACCTGTATCAGTAGTTCTTATAATCTGCCAGCATTGTCCGGCAAATATTACATTATTTTTATCAAGTATTTGTGTACCTTCTGTATCATTTTCTGCATACCAGTGATATATCTTTTCTGTTGATTTAGTTGAATCCATTGAATCACCATGTTCACCTGTATATTCCCTTGCTAGACCTCCTGTGGTTGCTTCTGTTTCTAATACACTATAAAGAGGTTTTCCTTTCCAA
>CALCBO010000079.1 GCA_937897245.1 uncultured Caryophanales bacterium
AGTAGAGTATGTTGAAGTTGAAGAACCACCTAAAAAAGAGAAAAAGAAGAAAGAAAAAATAAAACAAAAGAAAGAAGAAAAGCCTATTGCCAAAAAGATAGTTTTACCTGGTAAGAAGGAAGAAAAAATTGAGGAAATAGAAGAAGAAGAATTAAGAGATGAAGATTTTGAAATTCGTCCTAAAAATGAAGTTATTAAGGAGCCTTCTCATGATGAATTCAAATTTATGGATGATAAAGATTTTCAGGTAGAAGACGAATATATTAAGGATGAGCCAGAAATTGTTCATGTATTAGAGACTAAAGAAGTTCAGAAGGAAACAAAGGTTGAAGAAGTAAAAAATGTTCCTCCTGTTCCGCCTGTGCGTGAAACTCGTGAAAAAAAACATGAGGATAATTATTCTAATTATTTTGAAGAACCTGTTGTTGAAGAAAAATATGAGTATGAACATGAAGTGGATAGTAAACCTTATGGGATGGATAATAAGTATCAAGTATCTCATGAATATGGGATTTATGAGAAGAAAGAGGAAAAACCTTATTTTCAACCTAGTCCTATTATTTCTCCTATTTATGGTATCTTGGATAAGAATTATAAAAAGGAAGATGTTAGAGAGAAGCAAGAAGTTAGAATTACTACAAATTATTCAAGAAGTAATATGAGTGTTGATGATATTCGTAATAAAGCTTATGGAAATCGTAAGAGTGAAATGAATGAGGATGACGGTGATACTTTAGAGGCTGAAGATACTAGTACTAAATTTGAAGTTGATGAAGAAGATGATAATTTATTAGTAGATTTGAGTGATAGAGCAAAACCTGAAGTAAAAGAGTTAACTATGGGTGATGCTTTAGAATATTTTCAAGATTTAGGACTTGAATATAATGTCGATTATGTTGATGTCAGTAAGGATAGTAATAAAGATAAAAAAACTAGTGTTAATGAAAAAGTAAAAACTACTAGAGTTGAAAAGAATAATTCATTAAACGAAGATAATAATAAGCCTAAACCAGCCAAAAGTGCGGCGGTGGAAATAAAAAATGATACTAAGAAAAGTAAAAATGATATTGATGATGATAATGATAATTTATTTGATTTAATTGATTCAATGTATCAAGAGTCTAATTAGAAAGGAGAATTATATGGAATTTTTAAATGCTTTTTTACCTATTGTTTTATATATTCTAACAATTGTATTAGTAGTTATTTTAATAATTATTGGAGTTCGTTTATTAGCTATATTTGATACAATTGAGAGAATTTGTGATGATGTTGAGGAGAAGGTTTCTTCATTAGATGGAGCTATTTCGGTGATTAATAAAACTGTAAACGGAATATCAAATATAGGAGATTCTGTTTTATTGGGAGTAACATCTACTATCTCAAAAATATTTAAGAAAAAAAAGAAGGAGGAGAATTATTATGAGTAGAGATAAAAAATTAGGATTGGGAAAATTTGTTTTAGGGGCAGCTGTTGGTGCAGGAATTGGAGTTTTGTTAGCACCAAAATCAGGAAGTGAAACACGTAAGGAGTTAAAGACAAAATTTGATGAATTTGTAGAACAAATAAAAAACCTTAAAGTCGATGATGTAAAAAAAGAATTTGATCAAAAATTAAAAGAAATAAAAAAAGAACTTGCAGAATTAGATAAAGAAAAAGTATTAGAGATTGCTAAAGAAAAAGGTAATGATGCAAAAAAGAAAGCTCAAGAGCTTGTGGAATTAGCTAAAGAAAAAGGTACTCCAGTTCTTAAAAAAACGGCTGAAGATATTTTAGATAAAGTAATTAAAGTATCTCAAGAAACAATTAAAAAATTAGAAAATAAGTAAAATGAATTTGCTTTTGCATATTCATTTTTACTATATAAGGTGAGGTTTAGATGATATCAATTAGAGATAATATAAAGAGATTAAAAGAAAAAAGACAGAGACTTAAAGCTATTCAATTAATGGATCAAGAAAGGATTAATAGTAATTATGTTGGTAGATATTATAATGATACTTTACATACAGGTCTTAATAATGGTAAATTAGTTATTATTACTCCAGAACAATGTTGTATTGAAGATGCTAAAGGTGCAGTTAATCATAAAAAAGCAGCACAAAGAGTTTTAGAGTTAATAAAAAGTGAACATATTGATATTAATTCTTTATCTGAGTCTGATTTTGGTTTTTCATTAGCAAAAGATGAGGGATATATTGTTATTCGAATGGTTCCCATTATGATTGGTTATTCAACAATATGCTTGCCAGAAAAAGTTAATTCTTTTCAATTACAAAAGTTAAAAGAATTTAATGATTATGTAGTTGATTTTAATAATCATTCTAAGTATTCTATAGAATTAAAGATATCTTATTCTAATCCTGAAGTGGAATATTCAGATTTAGAAATAGAGATTGATAAATTACAAGATTGTGTAGATGATACTATTTCTACAGATGATATAATTGTTTATGATGATAGTATTAATACAATTAATAGTAAATAATATGTTATGTTGAGTTTTTATATAAAACTTATTATATGATTTGACTTTTTTAGTATTTGTGATATTATAAATATATGTTTTCGATAAAGAAGCAATTAGTAGAAGTAATTATTGATTATAGAGATTTAGTGGTTGGTGAAAACTAAAATATTTATTATTTTGAATTACAGGTTTCTTTGAAAAATCGTTTATCGCGTTAAGATAAGAGAGAGCATGTTTTAACATGAATTAAGGTGGTACCGCGAATTTTTCGTCCTTATGGATGAATTGTTCGCGTTTTTATTTGAATAAAGATTAGGAGGAAAAAATATGACATTTTTTGAAGAATTACAATGGAGAGGCTTAATTAAGGATGTTGCTGGAGAGGATATTGCAGATAAGTTAAATAATGAAAAGATTACTTTTTATTGGGGAACTGATCCCACCGCAGATAGTCTACATTTAGGACATTATTCAAGCTTAGTAACAGCTAAAAGATTAGCTAAGGCTGGGCATCATCCTATTTTATTATGTGGTGGAGCTACAGGATTGATTGGAGATCCTAGACCAACCGCAGAAAGGGAAATAATTACAAAAGAACAATTAAATAAAAATTTAGAAGGAATAAAGGTTCAAGTAACTAAAATATTTGATGGTAAGGCAGAAGTAGTTAATAATTATGATTGGTTTAAGGGTTATGAATTCACTGATGTTTTACGTGATATAGGTAAATATATTACAGTTAATTATATGTTAGATAAAGACATTATTAAAAGAAGATTGGAAACTGGAATTACTTTTGCAGAGTTTGCTTATATGTTAATTCAAGGATATGATTTTTTATGGTTGTATCAAAATAAAAATTGTATTATGCAAGTTGAGGGTTCTGATCAATGGGGGAATATTACTACAGGTATTGATTTAATTAAAAAGAAACTTGGTAAAGAAGCATATGCTTTTACTATGCCTTTAGTACTTGATAGATATGGTAATAAGTTTGGTAAGAGTGAAGGAAATGCGTTATGGTTAGATGAGAATAAGACTTCAGCTTATGAATTATATCAATATTTGATAAATGTAGATGATGAGATGGTAATTAATTATTTAAAAATATTTACTTTTCTTACTGTAGATGAGATTAAAGAATTAGAAAAGAAGAATAAAGAAAAACCAGAATTAAGAGAAGCTCATAAAGCATTAGCTAGAGAAATAATTAGTGATTTACATGGAAAAGAATCTTATGAAGAAGCAGTTAAAATTAGTGAAAGTTTGTTTAGTGGTAATATAAAAGATTTTACTGCTAAAGATGTTGAGGTAGCATTTAAAGGTCTTACTCCATTTGAGATAGATAGTGATATGAATTTAGTAGATTTATTAATTAATGGTAAGGTATGTTCTAGTAAGAGAGAAGCTAGAGAGTTTATTAATAATGGTTCTATTACTATTAATGGAGAGAGAATAAAAGAATTAGATTATGTAGTTTCTAAGGATAAATGTATTGATTCAAAATATATAGTAATACGACGTGGTAAGAAGAAATATTTTATAGGAATTTATAACTAGAAGATACTAATTATTAGTATTTTCTTTTTTTGGTGGAAAAATAAAAATTCTTTTGATAAAATGAAATTACATGGAGGTATTTATGAATCAGAAAGTACAAAAAAAAATTAGATATATATGTTTTTTCTTAATTATATTTCTTATACTAGAAATAGTTTATGTTAGTTATAATTTGGTATATAAAAAGGAAAAGTCATTATATTTTGATGGAATAAATGCAATAGAAAAATATGATGATTATTATATAGCAGTTGGAAGTAACAATAATAATGATAAAAATTATGAGAAAGCTAAGTTAACTAAATATAATAGTAAAAGAGAAAAGATATATGAGTATTTATATAATGTAGGATATAATAGTTCTTTTTTTGGAGTATGTATTGATAAAGATAGTATTGTAGCAGTTGGTAGTTATGAAAAAAGTAAGGTGGAACATGAAGATTTAATTAGAAGAGCATTAATTGTTAAATATGATATGGATGGAAATGTTTTATTTGAAAAAGATTTTCAATTATTGGATAATTCTAAGTTTACAAGTGTAAAGGCAGTAGATGATGGTTATTTAGTTACTGGACAGAGTGTATATAAAAATACACGTATTGGGAATGATACTGGTGGAGCTATTTTGATTAAGTATGATTTAGATGGTAATATTATATGGAAACAAACTTATGGAAGTAATAAATCTGCTATATTTAATGATTTATTAGTTGTGAATGGTGCTATTTATACGGTAGGAACTGATGCTGATCATGTTGGAATTCTTTGTAAATATGATTTAGATGGTAATTATATTACATATAATGATTATTTATATATTGATGATTTAGGTTTCAGTGGAATTGTTAGTGTTGGTGATGAGTTGTTTGTTAGTGGGGCTAATAGAAATAATAATACTACTAATGCAATGATTGTGAAATATGATTTTGATTGTACTTATATTGAAGAAAAAGTATATGCTAATGATGGTTCAATTAGATATAATAAATTAATTAAAGATAATAATGATAATTTAATAGCTATTGGAATTATATCTTCTAAAAAGGAAATGAAAGATAAAACTACTACTGCAGAGCAATTAAATTATGATGGGATTATTGGTAAATATGATACTTCATTACAAGAATTACAAGTAGAAATATATGGTGATGAGAGAGATGACTATTTTACAGATTTATTATTAGAAGAAAATGGATATATGATATTAGGTTATTCTTCTTATGAAGATGGTAGTTATTTAAGTAAATTTATTCATTATAGTGAGGCTTTAAAGGTGTTGGGAGTTGATTAGTTTTGATAATTACTTTAGTAAGGCATGGTCAGACTGAGAATAACTTTCTAAAAAAATTAGAGGGTATTGGTAATAGTATGATGAACGATACTGGAAGAAGGCAGTGTCAACGGTTAAAAAATAAAATAAGGGATAATTTTTATGATTATTGTTATATGTCTCCTAGTATTCGTTGTGTTGAGACAGCTATTATCTTAGTAGGTGATAGAGTAGAAACAATTCCTGATGAGAGATTAAATGAAAGAGCTTTAGGTTATTATGAGGGGCGTAATGTAGAAGAATATAATGCTTATAAATATTGGAATTATGATTTAAATAGAAATGATTTAGATGTAGAAGATATTCATAGTGTTTTTGAGAGGTGTAATGATTTTTTAAATTATATTATGAAAAAATATGATAAAGATTCACATATTATGATTGTTACTCATTCTGCTCCTTATAGAGCTTTAAGATATTTACTTAAGAAAAATAAATTAGAAGGTTATTTATTAGATGGGGTAATAGATAATTGTCAAATAGAAGAGTTTAAAATATAAGAAAAAAACATCCGAGGATGTTTTTTGTTTTACTTATTATAAAATTCAACGATTAAGGCTTCATTAATATCAGCGTTTAATTCGCCTCTTTCAGGAAGTCTTACGTAAGTTCCTTCCATTTTGCCTTCATCATAATT
>CALCBO010000080.1 GCA_937897245.1 uncultured Caryophanales bacterium
CTAAATGTTTAGAACATAAAGAGTGTTCTTTGGTAGTAGATGTAGGAGAAGAATGTACCATAGATGGTATTACTTTTAAGACTATAGCTTCTTATAATACAGATAAGAGTTATCATCCTAAAAGTAAAGAGTATGTAGGTTATAATATTCTATTAGAAGATAAGTATTATTATATAATGGGTGATACTGATCGAACAGATGAAGCTGATTTAGTAAAAACAGATATTTGTTTTGTACCAATTGGGGGTACTTTTACAATGGATTATAAAGAAGCAGCAGATTATATTAATTATATTAAACCAAAAGAAGTAATTCCTATTCATTATGGAAAGATAGTAGGAGATGTTTCTTTAGGAAAAGAATTTAAGAATTTAGTTAATGATGATATAAAAGTAACATTAAAAATAGGAGGAGAGGAATAATGATAAATATTAAAGAAGATGAAAAATTAAGTGTAAAGAATCATTCATGTGCACATTTAATGGCACAAGCTGTTAAACATTTGTATCCAGAGGCAAAGTTTTGGGTAGGACCAGTTATTGAGGAAGGATTTTATTATGATATAGATTTAGGTGATAATACTTTGACAGAAGAAGATTTACCTAAAATAGAAAAAGAAATGAAAAAACTAGCTAAAGATGGTAAAAGAATAGTTAGACGTGAATTATCTAAAGAAGAAGCTTTAGATATGTTTAAAGATGATCCATATAAAATAGATTTAATATCTAGAATGGATGATGATACTACTGTTATTAGTTGTTATAGTCAGGGAGATTTTACTGATTTATGTCGTGGTCCACATGTAGATACGGTTAAAGAATTAAAGAACTTTAAATTATTGAAAGTATCTGGTGCTTATTGGAAAGGAGATTCTAAAAATAAAGTATTACAAAGAATATATGGAATATGTTTTGATAATAAAGAAGATTTAGAAGCTCATTTAAAAGAATTAGAAGAAGCTAAATTAAGAGATCATCGTAAGATAGGAAAAGAACAAGAATTATTTATGTCTCATGAATTAGTAGGAGCAGGAATGCCTTTATGGTTACCTAATGGGAGTATTGTTCGTAAGAATTTAGAAAACTACATTTATGAGAAAGAACAAGAATTAGGATATCAACATGTTTATACTCCTTGTGTTGGAACTGTAGATTTATATAAAACTTCTGGACATTGGGATCATTATCAAGAAAATATGTTTCCAATGATGAAAGTAGATGAAGAAGAATTTGTTTTAAGACCAATGAATTGTCCACATCATATGTTGATTTATAAAAATAAAATGCATTCTTATCGTGATTTACCAATTCGTATTGGAGAATTCGCAACTGATTTTAGATATGAAGCAAGTGGAGCTGTTAAAGGGTTAGAGAGAGTACGTTGTATGTGTCAAAATGATGCACATTTATTTGTAAGACCTGATCAAATTGGTGAAGAGTTTAAAAAAGTAGTTAGTCTCATATTAGATGTTTATAAAGACTTTGGAATAAAAGAATATAAATTTCGTTTATCATTAAGAGATCCAGAAGACAAAGAAAAATATTTTGATGATGATGAAATGTGGAATAGTGCTGAGGAGAAACTTCGTGAAGTATTAAATGATTTAGGTGTTGAATATTTTGAAGCAGTAGGAGAAGCAGCTTTTTATGGGCCTAAACTTGATGTTGAAGTAAAACCAGCTGTAGGACCAGAAGTAACATTATCTACTTGTCAATTAGATTTTTTATTACCAAGAAGATTTGAACTTAATTATATTGATTCTAATGGAGAAAAACAAACACCAGTAGTTCTTCATAGAGCTATTTTTGGAACATTTGATAGATTTACAGCTTTTATTATAGAAGAGACTAAAGGAGCTTTTCCAACATGGTTATCTCCATTACAGGTTAAGATAATTCCAGTAAATCCTGAATATCAAGCAGATTATGGTAGAGAAATTAAAGAATTACTACAAGCTAAGAAAATCAGAGTGGAATTAGATGATCGTAATGAGAAATTAGGATATCGACTTAGAGAAGCTCAAACATCTAAGACACCATATACTTTAGTATTAGGAGATAAAGAAAAAGAAGATAGATTGATTAGTTATAGATTATTTGGTAAAAAAGATACTACAACAGTTACTATAGATGAATTTATATCTTTAATTACTAAGGAAATAGAAGAAAAAGGACTTAGAAAATAGTGGGTTCCACTATTTTTCTTTGTATTTTTATTATAAAAATGATATAATTAATGTGCTGTTTACGTGTTTATATATTGGAAAGGAGAAAAAAATGAGTAAAATTAAAATATTCGCTTTAGGTGGATTAAACGAAAATGGTAAGAATTTATATGTAGTAAATGTAGATGAAGAAATTTTTGTTTTTGATGCAGGATTAAAATATGATAATGATATTAATTTAGGTATTGATTATATTATTCCTAATTTTGATTATTTAATAAAAAATAGAAAAAAGATTAAAGGTATTTTTCTTACTCATGGACATGAAGCTAATATGGGAGCGGTTCCTGATATATTAGAGAAGATTCCAGAAGTAGCAGTTTATGGTACGAAGTTAACTTTGGAGATGGTTAAGAAAGATATAGATAGAAGATTACTTAATAAGTATAATTTTAATGAGATAAAGCCTCATGTAAAGATTGATTTTGGACGTAATTCTATTTTTCCAATTTCAGTGACTCATTCAATACCAGATGCTTTATGTTATGTTTTATATACTCCAGATGGAGCTATTGTATATACAGGAGATTTTACTTTTGATTCAACGATGATGGGAGATTATAAAACAGATATAGGAAAACTTGCTTATGTTGGAAAACAAGGTGTATTGTGTTTGTTATGTGAATCTTTTTATGCTGATAAGCCAGGACATACTTCACCACAAAATAGAGTGGGAGATTTTATTAGAGAAGTATTAAGTAATTCAAAAGAACGTATTATTGCGACTATATTTCCAGCTCACTTTTATAGAATTCAAGAGATATTTGATGAGGTGTCACAAACACATAGAAAAATAGTAATAATGGGTAAACCATTACAAGAATTAATAAATAATGCCGTCAAAGAAGGTTATTTGACAATTTCAAAAGATAAGATAGGTACATTAGCTGATTTAGAAAGTAAGAATGCAGTGGTTTTAATATCTGATGAGAAAGAAAAACCATTTGCAAATTTAGAGAGAATTATTAAAGGTTTTGATAAATATATAAACATTAAAGAAACAGATACAATATTTATAACAGAACCATCTTATCCAGGAATTGAAAAACGTTTAGCGGTTATTATGGATGATATTGCGATGCTTGGAGCTGATGCAATTAGCCTATCAAGTAAGAAACACTTATTACATCATGCAGCTAGAGAAGATTTAATGTTAATGATTAATTTGATGAATCCAAAGTATTATTTTCCAGTAAAAGGAGAATATCGTAATCAATATGCTAATGCTGAAATAGCTGATGAATTAGGAATACCTCATGAAAATATTATTTTAAAATTAAATGGTGATGTTTTTGAAATGAAGAATGGAGAAAATACTAATTCATTAGAAAAAGTGGCAGTTGATGAAATATTAATTGATGGTAAAAAGAATAGTGATGTAGGTAATCTTGTTTTAAAAGATAGAGAAATGCTTGGAGAAAATGGTATTGTAATAATTAGTTGTACTTTAGATAAAGAAACTAAGAAAATTCTTGGAGGACCAGAGATTTTAACTAGGGGATTTATTTATGTTAAAGAAAGTCAAGATTTATTGACAGAGACTGGGGCTTTATCTAGAGAAGTAATTGAATCTAATATTGAACTTAATACTAGAAGAGTTGATTATTCTAAAATTAAGACTGATGTTAGAGATGTATTAGGAAAGTTCTTTTATAAAGAAACAGGAGCTAAACCTATGATTATTACTGTTATTCAGGAAGTATAAGAGCTTTGCTCTTTTATGTATCCGTAGCTCAGTAGGATAGAGCAATCGCCTCCTAAGCGATAGGTCATGAGTTCGAATCTCATCGGGTACACCATTGAAATTTAACTATGTGTTATTTAGCACATAGTTTTTTGTTGACAGTAATTTTTTTCAAGTGTAAAATAATATTGATATAAAATAAGGAGGATAGAATGGAGAAGAGAAGTAATGTAGGAGTAATAATGCTAGTAATCGTTTTAATGCTAATTTGCTTATGTGGAGGTTATTTTTTAAGTGCTAAAAATATAGTTAATATAGGAAAAACAAATACTGAAGCAAGAACCACTAAAGAAACTAAGTCAAATAAAATTGATTGTCCAAAAGAAGAAGCAATAGATGTATCTTCAGAAGAAGTATCAAAGTTAGTGAATATGACAATTAGAGCACATAGTGCATATTGTGGATTTTATAAATTTTATACAGATAAAAAAGTTACACCCAAAGATTTAGATGAAAATGATATTGCTAGAATGGTATTAAGTAAAGTGTTAGAATCAAAAGGAGAGACCAAAGAAGGACAAATATATACAAAGAAAGAATTTGAAGATGCAGCACATGAAAAATTCGGAAAGGATTTTGAATTTAAACATACTACTATAGAAGCATGTCCATCATTCACATATGATTCATCTAGAGAAATATATACTGAAGGTTCTCATGAGTGTGGAGGAACATGCGGACCATCAAATATATCAAGAGTAGTAAAAGCTGTTAGAACAGACACAGGTATGAATATATATGTTAAAATGTTATTCTTTGGATTTATTGTTAGTGGAGATATAAATGACCAAGATTATTATACAGACTATCAGCTTACTAAAAAAATAAAATATAATTTTGATGATATGAGAAATCGATTAATATTTGAATATGATGAAATTACAAGTCAAGGATCATTATATAAGATTAGTTATGCTAAAGAAGATAATAATTACTACTTAGTTTCAGTAGAACCAGTAAGTGAATAAAGTAAAAACTATATAAATTAATGTATAGTTTTTTTGTTTTAGAAATTTGCTTTGTTATTTTTATTAATGGTATCAAATATTTATTCAACACAAAAAACCAGCGATTATGTTTTTTTTCAATATTATTTTTTTATTTATAATCAACTTTATAGGATAAATAATTTATATTAAATGTAAAGAGTTATTATATAATTCTTTTTTGTTGTTTTTTTTTTATTTTTCATTTATATTATTATTAGAATGGTGATGTTGATTATGGTAACAAATACGTGTAATGATTCGACTCTTTTACCAATATTGAGTGTTGTGAAGAGAGTTATGACTATGGTTCAAATTATGGTTCCACTTATTTTGATTGTTATGGTTAGTATTAAATTGATAAATATGATTATGAAACCTGATGAAAAAAAGGAAATAAAAAAGATTATTAATACTTTTATAGTAGCAGTAGTAGTATTTTTTGTTCCTGTTGTTGTTGATGTAACTATTTCAATGTTAGGGGAAAATAATAAATTTAGTAATTGTTGGTTAAATGCTGATGAGTCTTTTTCTGTATCAAAAAAATATTTTCATATAGGTGAAAAAGAAAGAAAAAGTATTTTACAAAATCCTGATGATTATGAACCAGGAGTTCCTAGAAAAAGTAGTTCCAATACATCATTAGGGAGTAGTTCTGTTACGTGTTTAGCAAAAGAAAAAAATAATAAGGTTTTATTCTATGGAAATAGTAAAACTGTTGGGCCTAATGGTGGAGAAGTTATTAGAGACAATAATGTAGCCGTAAAATTTGAAGGTATTGCGAAATCAAAAGGGTATGATGTTACTGTCGTAACAATAGATGAAGGGTTGGGAAGTCAACATGGTAGGTTAAATGATTATTATGATTGTTATGTTGATCAACAATGTACAGATTGTATGAGTAATGCAGATGGAGTAGCTTCGGCAATTAGTAGTCGAGCTAATACATTAAGAAATAGTAATCCTAATGTAGGAATATATTTAAGACAGATATGGACATATTGTAGTGGGGGACAGATAAATGATGATGATGGGTTAAGAATAGCCTTTGAAGGGGCCGTGAAAGCTAGTGAAATCGCAGGTGTTTCAATTATTCCAGATGGAAAAGCATTACTTGCTAATAAGAATGTGAATACAGGTATAAATGTATGTGATGATGATAGACATCAAAATAATAAAGGTGCTTACTTAGTCGGAGCTACAGTATTTAAATTTTTATCTGGTGAGAGTCCAGTTGGTGCTACTTATTATGATGATTTAGATTCGGGTACTGCAAATACATTGTTGAATTTAGTTAATTGATATCTACTTTTAGTAGGTGTTTTTTTCTTGAATATTTTTAATCATGTGTTATAATAAGTATACTTTTAAGGGGGAAAGAGTATGAAAAAATTAGATGTTTTATATACTTCAGATAATAGATATTTAGATATTATGTTAGGTAGTATTATATCTTTAATAAAAAATAGTCATATTGATAATCTTCGTATTCATATAATATGTGAGAATTTAAGTAAAAATGATTATCAAAAAATAGGAAAAGTATTTGATAAATATCCACATGTAAAATATACAATTTATCCAATTGAAAAGTGTGATATGGAAAAATATCAATTACCAGATTGGCGTAGTACTCAGATAGCTAATGCAAGATTATTTTTTACAGAAATAATGAAGGATAATATAAGTGATATAGACAGTTTATTATATTTAGATGCTGATACTAATGTAGTAGGTGATTTAAATTCTTTGGATGAATATCAAGATATTACAGTAGGAGCATGTAAAGATAATAATAGATTAGAATTATTAGAAAAGTATAATTTACCAATGTATTATAATTCGGGAGTATTATTAATTAATATAGATAGATGGATGGAAGAAGAATGTGATTTAAAATTATTAGAAGAGGTAAAACAACCACATACAGAGTTACAATTTCCAGATCAAGATATTATTAATGTAGCTTTAAAAAATGATATAGAAGCTTTACCAATTGAATATAATATTATGCCTTATGAATATATATTTAATGATAGAGAACGTAGATTATTTTTTAATAGTAATAGAAGATATCGTTCTTATGATGAAGTTTGTAGAGCTTTAGATAATCCTAAGATTCATCATGGATGTGGATTAGGTAGTATTAAACCATGGAGTGATAATAGTATTAATCCATTTAATGAAGAGTTTGTTACTTGTATAAGAGAAGCTAATCCAGATTTTACATTAGAAGAATTATCAAGATTTCAAAAGATATTAAATAGTCATCCATTTTTACTTAGAAAGGCATTAATATTAAGAACTTATTCACCTCAGAAATTTTATGATTTAATTAGTGATATATCTTCAAGAAAACAAGGTATAAAAACTGATGCTAAACAGTATAGAAAGTAATTGTTTGTAAAGACAATTATTTTTTTTGAAAAAATGTATTGACAAATTGTTTTGATATTAATATAATGTTAATAACAAGTGGCCAACTTGTATAATTTATAATAATTGATATTAATAAAATGTTAATAAGAGGTGATAAAATGAATATTAAAAATTTAAAACTATATAAGGGATGTCTTATAGTAGTTGATATGGTAAAAGGATTTACTGATATAGGAGTATTACATGATAAGAGTATTAAAAGAATAATTCCAAGACAAATAGAATTAATTAAGGAAGCTAAAGCTAATGATTATGCAATTATTTTTATTAAAGATACTCATAATAAAGATTCTGTAGAGTTTGAGAGGTTTGGTAATACTACTCATTGTTTAGAAGGAGAAATAGAATCTGAATTAGTTGATGAATTAAGTGAATTTGAAAATGAAGATGATACTTATAGTTTTAAAAAGAATTCTACTAGTTTTATGGAATCTTTGGAATTTAGAGAATTTATTGAAAATCAAAAAGAGTTAGAAGATTATGAAGTAATTGGTTGTTGTACTGATATTTGTGTGATAAACGGTTCAATTGGTTTAGCTAATTACTTAGATCAATATAATATGAAACATAATATTAAAGTACATGAAGATGCAATTGCAACTTATGGTGAAGATGAGAGAGGAGAATACGTTGATGCTGCTAAATTATTGATGAAGCAACAAGGTATTCAATTAGTAAAGAAGAGAGGAGATTTATAATGAATAATAAAACATTAATGACTGATTTTTATGAATTGACTATGGGTCAAACATATTTTTTAGAAGGAAAACATAATGATAAGGTTTATTTTGATGTTTTCTTTAGAAAGAATCCACTTAATAGTGGGTATACAATAAATGGAGGTTTAGATGAGATTATTGATTATATTCAAAACTTTCATTTTGAGAGGGAAGAAATAGATTATTTAAGAAGTTTAGGAAAGTTTAATGATGAGTTTTTAGATTATTTAGAAAATCTTAAGTTTAAAGGAAATGTATATGCAATAAAAGATGGTACTCCTGTATTTCCTAAAGAACCAGTTATCACAGTTGAAGCTGATGCTGTTACAGCACAACTTTTAGAAACAGCACTTCTTGCAGCATTCAATTTTGCAGGGTTAGTAACTACTTCTGCCAAAAAAATTACAAAAGCAGCTCGAGATGTTCCGGTTATGGAGTTTGGGGCTAGAAGAGCTCATGGAATTGATGCGGCAGTTGAAGCTAGTAAATATGGTTATATTGGTGGGTGTGTTGGGACAAGTAATACTTTAACAGCTATGAAATATGATATTCCAGCTTTAGGTACAACTGCTCATGCTCAAGTTGTTTTTGAAGATGAAGGAGAGTATGAAGCAATGCTTGCTTATGCAAAAGCTAATCCTGATAATTGCCTATTCTTAGTAGATACCTATGATACTTTAAATAGTGGTATACCTAATGCTATTAGAGTAGCTGATGAGTATTTAACTCCGAATGGTTATCAATTTAAGGGAATAAGAATTGATAGTGGAGATTTATTTGATTTAACAAAAAAAGCAAGAGTTATGTTAGATGAAGCTGGATATCCTGATGCTAAGATATGTATAAGTAATGGACTTGATGAATATCAAATTACAGATTTATTAGAGAATAAAGCACCAATTGATTCTATAGGAGCTGGTGATAATATAGTTACACCACAAGCTAAAAATGGTGGAGTTGCGAGAGTTGGAGGAGTTTATAAATTAGTTGCTAAAGAATTAGATGGTGAGATTAAACCTCGTATTAAAATAAGTGATGATAGAGAAAAAACTACCCTTCCTGGTTTTAAAAAAGTATACCGTTTGTATGATAAAGAAACTGGTATAGCAGTAGGAGATGTAGTAGCTTTAAATACTGAGAAGCTATTAAATAATAATTATACTTTATATAATCCAGTTACTGGGGATAGAGTAGTAGTAGATGATTATTTAGTAAAAGAATTACAAGAGAAAATTTTTGATAATGGAGATTTAGTATTTTTAAATCCGACTGCTACTGAAAGAAGAGTTTATTGTGAAGAACAATATCAAACATTACCAGATGGAGTTAGAGATATTAATAATCCAGATAAGTATCCAGTTATGTTAACAGATGAGGTTCAAGAATTAATAGATTGTTTAATAGATGAACATAAAACTCTAAATCAGGAAGAGAAAGGTTATCAAAAGGTGAAAAGATAAATGAGAAGAACTAAGCAACAGGAATTACAAGAATATATTGAAGAGATGAAAACTATAAAAAAACTATTATTAGACAAGGAAGCTAAGTTCTTACAAGTAGAAGGGTATAAATGTGTTACAGCTGGGGGTATGACAGTTTATAGAGAAAAATTATTAAAAAATAATAGTGATGGTTCAGCTGTAATAATATTACCTATTACGATAGATAAAGATGTAGTTTTAACAATACAACCAAGAGTATTTACTAAGTCTACTGTTGGGATTAGTTTACCTGCTGGATATGTAGATGATAATGAAGCATATGAGGTGGCTGCTAGAAGAGAATTAAGAGAAGAGACTGGGTATGAAACAAATGAGTTAATAGAATGTTGTAGTTATTATCAGGATGATGGATGTAGTGCTGCTTATAATAAAGGATTTGTTGCATTAGACTGTCAAAGAGTAGGAAAACAAAGGTTAGATAAAGATGAATTTATAAGATATTTTAAATGTCATTATGATGAATTAGAAGAATTAGTTGAAGAAGGAATGATTTTGGATGGGGGAAGTCAATTAGTAATTGAGAAAGCTAAAAAGTATGTAAAAAAATAAAAAATAAATCTAGAAATAAATAAAAAAAGGTGATAACATGAGAGTTGGAATCTATGGGGGAAGTTTTAATCCTCCCCATAAGATGCATGAAGATATAGTAAATGGTTTATTGAATAGTAATTATTTAGATAAAATTATTATTGTACCAACAGGAATACATTATCATTATAAAAATAATTTATTAGCTAATGGAATACGTTATGAAATGTTAAAGATTGTTTTTCAAAAAAATAATAAAGTATTAATTAGTAAGTATGAATTTAAGAATAGAAATGTAAGTACTTATGAAACATTATGTTATTTTAAAAGAAAATATCCTAATGATCAAATATATATTATTCATGACTTAGAATTTGATGATATAGAAAAATTTATTCATGATTTTTGTGTTTATTTTCATAATAAAGATATGAAATTTCATTGTTATGAAGTTCTTATTATTACTAAGTGTAATGTAGATTATAATAGATGGTTTGTAGAAGATTTTGGTATTAAATTTTTTAATATAATTTCTATAGATGAGATAAATAATTCTTTAACTTATCGTAAGCCTTATTATATTCAAAGTAAAAAGTTTAAAAAATTAATTAATAC
>CALCBO010000081.1 GCA_937897245.1 uncultured Caryophanales bacterium
AATAATTTCTTTTTCATAATATCATCCTTATAAAATTTAATTTAAAATTTAATGTAGTAATTAATTTATTTGCGTTAAATTTTATATTTAAATATAATTAGACTACATGCTAAATATTTTTTAAAATTTATACAAAATAATAACATTATCATAAAATTTATGTCAATAAATTAAATTTTTTGTAAAAAGTATCGGTTAGTATCGACTTAACTAAGATAGTTTTAAATAATATTATGAAAAAATATAAATTAAGTTTTGTAATAATACAAATAATTAAATAATGTAATAGAAATTATGAGTTGAGATAAAACTTATATCTTAGCAATCTTTATTTTATATAGACATTTGGAGGAAGACATGAAAAAAAAAGCAGTAGGATATTGTAGAATATCAACAATAATGCAACTTGACAATACATCACTTAAGGACCAAGAAGAAAAAATTAGAATATATGCTAAACTTCACGATATAGTAATAGATGAAATGTTTATAGACAAGGCTGTATCAGGTAAATATACAGACAGACCACAATATTATAAGATGATGGATTATATAAAAGAAAATGATATAGATATGATAATAGTCTACAAAAATGATAGAATACACCGTAGTTTATACAATTTATTAGCAATGATTTATGAGCTTAATGAATGTGACGTGGCTTTGGTTAGTGTTACAGAAATGTTTGATACATCAACACCACAAGGAATGCTATTTTTACAGATGCTAGGAAGTTTTGCAGAGTTTGAAAGGGCTATGATTAATGAAAGGACTAGAAATGGAAGAATAGTAAGGCTTAATGAAAATAAATGGGTTGGCGGTAGGACATCACTTGGATATAGAGTAAATAAACAAGGTAAATTTGAAATAGACGAAGAAGAGGCTAAGATAGTTAAGGATATATTTAAATTAAGGTCTAAGGGGCTTTCGTTGGCCAAGATAGGTGATAAATATGGATTTTCAAAGCAGAAGGTAGATTATATATTGAAAAATAGAAATTATATTGGATTATTTGAGTATTATAATAAAAGAGAGCAAAGAAATATTGTTATAGAGATAGATCCTATAGTATCTAGGTATATGTGGAATAAGGTTCATTCTAAGAGAGGTTAATTTTATTTAAAAATAAGAGGTCTAGGTCAGATTTAATATCTGACTTAGACCTTATTTAATTATTGTTGCTCCCATATTGCTTGAGCTAGTTTAAATTCAATTGTATCGAAGTCTTTATATAAACTTGATTTTTTAAAATCCTTTTGAATATAGTAATTTAAACCTTCATAATCGTTTCTTATATTTATTATATCATCTTCATTAGCTAATAATTTATCATTATTAACACTAACTAAACCTTTATCATCTTTAGAATAATCAACTTTACTTTTTAATTTTTCTATTCTTTGTGCTAATTCTTTAGCTTTTGTTTCCTCAGCTTCAAACTTTTGTACTCTTTCTTCAGCAGATTTTATAATATCTTGTGCATCTAATATATATAATTCTAATTCACTTTTTTGGATTGAATCTAAAGCGTTATAAGCATCTATTGCTGTTTTAAATTCAGCTTTATTTCCTAAAGTAACAGTATAAGGTAATTTATTTATTAAATCTTTAACTTGTGATACCGTTAGTTTAGCTTGAACAAAACTTACCGTATTATTCATTGTCATTGCATTTGCATTTATAGTATTAGCTGCAGTTATTAATCCAAAACTTGCTACTGCACATAATATCGCTTTATTTCTTTTCATCATTATAATTACCTCCTATTATATAAAAATAATTTTTAATTTAATGAATTATTTTTATGTAATTTATTTTTATATTTGAGTTTATTATACCATTAAATGCGAAAATTAAACAAAATTGTATGACTTTGTAATATTTTCGTAATGTTTTCAATAATAAAGTAAAATATTATTATAATAAACACTTAAAAAGAATTAACCAATCAATGCTTTTATAACATTAATTTATAAATAGAATTTTAGATTAAATATTTATGAAATAAAATTGGATGAATTAGGATTAAAAAGAACTATTTTTTACAAATTACTAAAAAATAAAGGAATTAAATGCAAAGAAATATAATTATTGACTTTTTATTTACAACACTATAGAATGAAATTATATTAAAACAAAATAAAAGCATTAACAAATTACACATCTCGTATCGATCGCAAAAACGATATTGAGAAAACCATAGATTTGCAAAACAAACAATTCTATAGATAAAACCTACAAACTGGAACAAACAGTTGGTAAGAGTCGTAAAATGTTAAAGCTCTTAATTTTAAGTTATATATATTTATAATATATACATATTATCAAATATATAATTTAGTTACAATAGATTAAGAGTAAAATGTTATATTAGATATACATTTTTTTACATATAGATTTCGATACCGAGCCTGTTCACAGTTGTGGATGGGTTTTTTTAATAAAAAAAGATATTATGAGATCTATAACTCATAAATTTTTGCTACACATCTTATTTGATACTACTAGTAAGATTTATTGTAACAACAATAAGTAGCTTTTCTTAACTAGCAAGTCATTAACGTAGAGTTGCTAATAACTAAAATTAGAGCCCTTACAATATAAAAAGGTTGGTAGGGAGACCTGAGTAAGTCTATAAACTAGAGTATCTTATAAAGATGCTACAGTAGAATACTGCTGTTAAAATGGGTATTCGGCCACATACTAAAGGTCTTCTCTTAGTGTGTGTAACGTTAGTCCTATAATTGAAACTCTCCAGAGGATGTTTAGCCTATTGCTACACAAATAGTAGCCCAAGGTAAAAAGGAGCGGTAAGAGGTTGCCTGTAACACGAAAGGACTACACAAAATAGCTAAAAGGCTAGACAGGTTGGAAGGCATGACCTGCTTTGATGTGTACTTATGCTGAAATGCATAAGAATTCGAGAAGATATGTAACGTTCCAGGAGCGTATACCTGGCGAGGTGACAGTGTTTCACGATGTTATATAGAATTGTATCTATTTTATTATACTAATGTATATTTTTATAAAAAATAGGACAATTCTATGAATCTAGCTCGGCTCTAGTGTTTCATATGAGCGTTTTAAAATCAACTATTTTTTTAAATAATTGATAAATGAAAGAAATAACATTTTGAAAAATAGATTTGACAAAAGCGTTAGCGAGTGTCATATCGTTGGCTTATTAGTTCACTAGAGTTTATAATTTTAGATGAAACGATTAAAAGAAGGGAGTAACATATATGAAATTAGAAATATTAGATACAAAAATAAAATTATTTTTAGAAATTAACAAAGATAAACTAAAATCAAAAGAAAATGGTACAAGCAGATTTATATTAAAAAGCAATATGGAAAGTGATGAAAAAAGATCATCTATATTAGTATTAAATTTAAATAAAAAACACACTAATTTTATAAATAAAACTAATTTTAAAAATAAAATATTATTTGTAGAAGGTCACTACGAAATATTAAAAAATAAGAAAGAAATACCTTATGCAAATATTAATGTTACTAGAATTACTGTTCATAAAAAAGAAGATATTGTTAGAAGTAAGAAAATTAAAAGTAGTATAATATCAGACTTTGAAAAAGATGATTTAAAGGAATTTGAAGAAAAGTATAAGAAGTTTTGTACTAATGAAGAAATGAAGGAATTAATTGATACATTAAAAGAAAAAGATTTATTACAAAAAAGAATAAGAGCAAATAAACAAGAGATTCATTTAAAAGCTCAAGAAAATCGTTTGAAAAAACAAGAAATGCATTTAAAAGAGCAAGAAAGGCTTATATTAAAAGAAAAAAGAAGAGAAGAAAGAGAAGAATCAAAAACAAGTAGTCCTAAAAAAGCAAAATGGTATGAGAATTTAGAGGATTTTATAGATTTAGATACAAACAATATAAGCTATTCAGATGAAGTTTTTAAGAAAGGTTATATTTCTTTATCTTTAGAAGATTTAAGAGATAAAACAAAAGATAATTATGTAGCAGTAAAAGAAATAGATGAAAATAAATATGAGTTGGTGATGGGTATAAAGCCATTTTTGACAGCAAAATTATCAAATCAAAGTGTTAAAGCATATATAACTGATTTATCTAGGTATGAGTTTATAGAAAGTTTAAATAATAAATAAAATAACATTAACTCTTAGTATAAAAAGCACTTTTAAAATATATTTTCCTTTAAAACTGATTTTAGAGGTAATAAGAAGTTTGATTAACTAAAGAATAGAATGTCCTTTTGTAATGTGTAATTTAGAGGGTTTAAGTCATTATAATGCTAGTAATAATTGTTAATAGATAATAGAGGTAAAATTTATATACTAAAATGACTATTTATGTTAAAATTAAATTTAATTAAGAAAATATAAAATAAATAGCAAAAAAGCTAGGAACGATATAAGTTTGGCGACTTATCCCTAGCTTTCCACACACTCTAGTAAAAGAGATTTTTTATATTATTATTATGAATTAATATTACCATATTCATTCATAAATATCAATAATTTTGATAATAAAACAATATAAAATTTATTATAAACCAATAAGTTTTAATTTAATTAAGTATGACTTATTAAAATAAATTTGTGAAATCTCTTTATCTTTAGTGTGAAGTTGCTAAAAACAGAAGGGATTTTTTTTATGAAAATGACAAAATTTTGTGATCACTTATACGATGAAACTACAGATGGATACATACAAATATTAAAACTAGATGATAAAAATAATAGCGGTGAGCTAACTATTAAGATATATAACACTAAAAATGACGGACTAAGAGACATTGTAGAGGAATTACATAAAAAAGAAGATGTATTCCTATCGCCAAATACAATGTATATACCAAAAAGAAGAGTAGAAAATATAAGACAATTTAGAGCATTATTTCAAGATATAGACTGTGAAAGTATGGAACTTGAAAAGGCTGAAACAGTTTATATGATATGGATAATGTACTATGAAGGTAAAATACCAAAACCAACTATGGTAACAGATAGTGGAAGAGGTATACATCTATATTGGAGAATACAAAATGCCCCTTATGGAGCGTTAAATACATGGCAAGAGTTACAAGATTATATATATTACAAATTAAAGCATCTAGGAGCTGATAAAAAAGCTACAGATGGCGCAAGAGTACTAAGACTTCCTGGTAAACTCAAAGAGTAACACTGATTGTAAGGTTTTATATATAGATAATTATTTAGAGTACTCTATGTATGAATTAAGAGAAGAGTATTTAAATTATAAACCTAAAACACATCAATTACAGATGCAACAAACTAAAAAAATAGATAATAAGGTTATTTCAAATAGATTTTTTAACTCGTATAGTTTACATATGGAAAGAGCCAATGACTTAGAAACTTTATGTAGGCTTAGAGAGTATAACATGACAGGATATAGAAATATGGCACTGCATTGTTATGCGTATTGGAAGGGTATTTATATTAGAGATGATTATGAACTTGAAAATGCAGTTATAGAGTTTAATAATGCATTTACTGAGCCACTTAAGGAAACAGAGGTACAAGCTGTTTTAAGGTGTATACCAAAGGCTATAGATAAGTTTATAGCATATGAGCAAGGATTAAGAAGTGGTGAACGTAAGAGAGTTTCTAAAGGTATGAGGGATAAGGACGGTTATTGGTATAAGAATGAGACGTTAATTGATAGATTAGGTATTACAAAATCAGAACAAAAACATATGAAGACTATAATTGGAACAGATGAGAAGTATCGAAGAAATAATGAGAGAAGAACGCCAAGAAATGAACAAGGATTAACAAAAAGACAACAAGATAAGCAAAATTTAATAAATGAGATACAATCATTAAAAAATAAGGGTATGACACAGAGAGAAATTTCTAAAGTTATAGGAAAATCAATAAGAACAATAAAAAACTATTGGAATTTATAATATAAAGGTGCAATTAAATGCTCTTTATAAATATGTGGTTTCTTTGATGTTGTCGAAAGGATTAAGGATTAATTATAATATGATTTTAAGTAATCTTATTTGGTTAACTCTTTTGTCAACTGAAATGGCTCTTTATAAAATAGGTATATTAAAGGATGAATGGTTAACAAATAAGATTATTTTACAAAAATTATCAATACCATTGAAAACACTGGAAAGACATATAACCAAAATGAGAAAAAATAATCTCATCTAGCATACCCTCATTTTTTGGCTCTTTATAAATATGTGGTCTTTTGTGTTACGGAATGAAGTTTAATTAAACAATAAGATTTAAATATAAATATAAGGTTAATCTGTAACACGAAAGGACTACATAAAATAGCTAAAAGGATAAAAAGGTTGAAAGTGTATGACCTGCTTTGATGTGTTAGAATAGTCTCTATTTATTATGTTAATGTATATTTGTATAATAAAATAGGACAATTTGAAAAGTCATTTATAAGATTTTTATTAAGGAGTGTTATAGATATAACTTTTGTATAATTAGACTCACATATTTTAAATATAACATAAAAAAAAATAAAAAAAAAGACTTTCTATGAAAACGTTTTACAGGTAATATAAGTATATAAAGTAAAATATATACAATAGAAAAGGAGAGATAGATTATGAGATATTTATTAACCATAAAAGTTTGTAAATACAATGAGAATAATAGATACGATAAAAAATACATAAAAATAGGAGATGAAAAAACATGAAAAGTTTATATAAAAAAATAGGTGTAGGAGTACTAGCATTAGCGTTAGTATTAGGAGGAAGTTTATCACAAGGAGCAATGATTAATGCTAGTTCACAAAGTGTACCAAGATTTCATAGTTGTAAATATCAACGTAAGAATTTTAGACCATCAAATCCTTACATAGATCAACTTCTTAATAAAAACGAAAATGATAGAGAAATAGTACTAAAATATAGGGAACAATTTAAATATAAAGTTGATGGAGTACATCATGGTCATGATGAATTCCCTAGAGCAATATACGAAGATGCAGTTAATTTTTTATCATGTGTAAATGAGCATGGACCTCAATTACGAAGACAATTTGAAAAACTAGGTCAAAAGAGGGTTATAGTTGGTATTGGAAACTGGTCATATGGTATTATATTTGATAAACTTAAATAATTATATTATCAATATATTATAGTGAAGACCTCTATAAGTGTTTTATATCTAAAATACTTATAGAGGTCTATTATTTATTTTTAGTTGATAGATTGTCAATATAAGTGCAACACTTTATGTTTATGTTGCAGCAAAGACCTCTGCAGGTGTTTTGTATCCAAGACACTTGCGAGGTCTATTATTTATTATATTTACAACAATATCAAGTTCTTCTTGAGTTATTGTAGCAAAGTCAAATTTTTTAGGATAAAACTCTCTTAGTAAACCATTTGTATTTTCATTTGTACCTCTTTGCCAAGATGAATAAGGATCTGCAAAATAAACATCTATATTTAATCTCTTTTCAATTTCATTATAACCAGCAAATTCCTTACCTCTATCAACTGTAAATGTTTTTATTAATTTACTTGGAATAGATTTAAATGCTTTAAAACAATGTAAGTTAAATGTTGTTGACTTTCTATTATTCATAGCTTGGGCTATCAAATATCTACTTTTTCTCTCTACAAATGTTGAAAGACAAGCTTTTGATTTTCCACGACTAGATACAACAGTATCTAACTCCCAATGTCCTATTATTTCTCTTTTTCTTACTTCTTTTGGTCTATCTTTTATACTTTTACCTATATTAAATTTGCCTCTAGTTTCTTTTGGCTTTAATGATTTTCCTTTTCTTCTTAATTTGTTTACATTACCTTTTACGATAATTTTTTTATATATCCATCTATAGATTGTTTTGAATCCAATATTCATAGATTTATCATATTTATATTCTAGGCATAACCTACCGGCTATTTGCTCAGGTGACCAAGTTTTATTTAGACTATCTTCTATATACTCAATCAATTTATAATTAGATGATTTTCCTTTTGACCCACAGTTTAATCTGTTATTTAGATAAATTTCATTTGCTATATGAGCTAAATATTTTCCATTAACAGAGTTTCTTCTGATTTCTCTTGAAATTGTAGAAGCATTTCTATTTAGGTGTTTTGCGATTTTTCTTATACTCCATCCTAAGTCTAAGAAATTAGCTATGCAACATCTTTCATTTATGGTAATATGTTTGTAGTTCATAATTTTATGTCCTTTCATGTATAGTGATTTTGTTGTTATTATTACTGTAACATGAACATAAGCTTATGGACTATTTTTTTATCAATTTTTAGGTGTTGCACTTAATATGATAATTCATCTAATAAATATAGTTTATAAAGGCTTAAAATACCCCGTTAATTTTATATTATCATAAAGAAAATTTAAATTAAAGTCTATTATTGTCAGAATTTTCATAATATAATTTAATTAAATTAAAGGTAAATATTATTTTAATTAATAAACTAAATTTTATCTTTAATTTAATAATTAAAGTGGACATAAGGAGAATAGATTATGAAGATAAAAGATTTAAAAATAGGAATAGTAATCACAATGGCATTAGCAGTTATAGGAGCTCCAACGATAAAAGCATCAGCAGCAGAAGTTAGTTCAAAAGATATTTTAGATATGACCCAAAGAGAATACACTCAATTTTTAAAAGATGAGTTTAAAGAAGAATATGGAACGAAAGATGAATTTATAACAATATTTGAAGATGAAAATGCAAAAGAAGAAGTTAACCCTAAAACGACTGAATTTAAAACAACAAATAAGACTACCAAAGAAGTAGATTCATATAATTATTTTGGCTCACTTGATGAAAGAGTTAGAGTTTCAGAAATGAATAAGGAAGAATCTATAAAGTATGTACAAGAACAAGTTAATCAAGCAAAAGAAGATTTCCAAAAACAATATGGAACGAAAAATGAATTTAAAACAGTATATGAAGACGGAAATGTAAAAGAAGAAGTGAACGGGAAAACAGGTGAATATAGAACAACAGATAAAAAGACAAAGGAGGTAAGTGTATACAATTACTTTGATGAACTTAATCAAGAAGTTAAAAATGTAAATTAATAATAATAAAACTAAACCCCTTAAAGTAGATGTAAGTAAAAATATTTGTTAAAACTACTTTAAGGGGTAATTTTATAGAAAATATAAAAAATTCGCTTCGCTTGAGTGACGTGTCGGTGAATTATTTCATTTTAGCCAACGAATAATTTAAAAAATTTTGTATGTAAAAATATTGATAGTAAAGTTGTCTTTACAAAAATGTATACTGAATACAAAGTGGTTTATAATAGTTGAAAATAAAAGGCTTAATTTAAGCCTAACATATTGATATTACTTACATTTAATGAAATTTTTGTATTATATTAGTCAAGTTTGAACCTACAAACTTGACTGATTTAGCTTTAAATAACATAAAAAAATATCTTAATAAAGATTTATATTGAAAATAAAAGATTAATAAATTGAAAAAATAACGAAAGGCTATGAACATATAGTCATAGCCTTTCGTTATTTTCATTTAATTTTATATATAAAAATTATCTATTTTAATAAGGTCCTTTTACTAAAACACCACGGTCATCAAAATCATATCTTTTTCCATCTATAACGTGACCTGTTCCTTTAAGAGCTTTTCCATTATTTGATTTATCAAAATAATAGCGAGGACCTTTACCGAAATATCCATCAGTATACCATCCATACGCTCTGTAATAATTAGGGTCTGATGTTCTAGGTTGTGTAAATACATAGTAATCATCACCGATTTTAGTTACACCTCTTGCCATAGTTTTGTCATCCTTGAAATACATTACGCTATCACCGCTATAAAATCTATCGTCTAAATCAAGCCATCCTGTATAAGCCCTTCCACGATCATTTGGATTAAAGTAATATCTATTACCATTTTTCGTATTTGTATAGAATCCTGTTGCTACGTAACAGTTTTTACCGCTTCCATGAGGTTGAAATAAATAAAGATTACCATTAATATTAGTTATACCTTTTGCCATACGCCCATCTTCATAGAAATACATTTGTCCATAAGGAAGAGGAAAAGAAATATCATTATACCACCCAGTATAAGCAGCTCCACCAAGTTGTGGATAAAAGTAGTATCTATCACCATTTTTAAATGAATACCATCCATTAACTACTGCACCTACACTATTAGTATAATATGTTCCTCCATGTACTTTGTTAAGTCCAGTCATAATTTGTCCAGATGAATTAAATAAGTACGTAGTTCCATTTATTGTGTGAAAACCATTTTGTAAACTTGCAAAATTCAGAGGGTTGAAATAATATCTATGTCCACCTGTGTTATACCATCCTATTTGAGCATTTAAAGTTCTCGGATGAAAATAGAATTTATGACCTCTAATAGTAATTAATCCTGTTAGATAGCAGTCACTAACCTTATCATATAAATATAAATTACCATCATATAGAAAGAATATATAGTATGGATAGTCATTTAAAGTATATGAGTAATAGATTTTACTTCCATACGTTTTTTGAACTGCATTATATTGGCTGTTTGCTGAATACATTCTTGATAAGCCATTTACAGAACTATTTGCACTTAAATTATCAAGTGCAAATGCAGTGCTATTTGCAACACCACTTAAAGTAGTACCAATTAATAAACTGGTTAATAATTTTTTTCTAACACAACTTTTTACTTTCATAATACCATCCTTATAAAATTTAATTTAAAATTCATAAACTAATAAAATTTAATGTAGACATCAACTTCTTTAATTAAATTACATATTTAAATATAATTAGATTACACACTAAACATTTTTTATAAATTCATAAAAATAATAGCACTACTATAGATTCATGTCAATAAAGTATATTTTTTGTAAAAAAATATCGGATTATGGATTTGATGAAATAGACTTAAATAATATTAAAAAATACTTTAATGAAGATTTATATTGAAAATAAAGGATTAATAAATTTCAAAAATAATTAAGGCTATGAACATATAGTCATAGCCTTTAATAAATATTGTTATTTAATTTTTATTATATAAAATTATATATAAACTAGTATACTCTTAATAAAACACCATTTTCATCAAACTCATAATGTTGTCCATTGATATATTGTTTTCCTGTAAGAGCTTCACCTTCGTATCCACCGAAATAATAGCGCTTACGAGTAGATTTATCAGTATACCATCCAGTAGCTCTGTAATAATTCCAGTCCTTACTGTATGATTGTGTAAATACAAAAGTTTTACCATTAATTCTATTTACACCTTTTGCCATATCTCCATCACCCTTGAAATATATCCATCCTCTTCCTGTTTGATACCATTTGTTTCTAGCAGCTTTTCCACCATTTTCTTGATCAAAGTAATATCTCTTACCTAAATGTGAATAATATCCATAAGACTTGTAAAAGTTTTTACCGCTTCCATGAGGTTTAAATAAATAAAGATCACCATTAATATAAGTTATACCTTTTGCCATACGTCCATCATCAAGGAAATACATTTGTCCATCAGCAACACTAAGAGAATAATCATTATACCATCCAGTATAAGCAGCTCCACCATTGTTTGGATCAAAGT
>CALCBO010000082.1 GCA_937897245.1 uncultured Caryophanales bacterium
AAGCATTGTTCCATAAAACTTTTTTTGATTAACCACATTATCCACTCCTTATCTTTTACTTTTATTATAAGATAAATGTTTTTTTTATACAAGGCTCTTTTTTAGAACTAAATCTAGTTATGTAAATAAGCCCTTACTATTCTTTTAATTAATCATAAAATATTATGGTGATGTTTTAATGATGAAAATATTAAGAGTTAAGGGACTTAAGAAATATTATCATACATTAAAAGAAGAGATACTAGCTTTAGATAATATTAGTTTTGATGTTTATAAAAATGAATTTATTTCTATAGTAGGTCCCAGTGGTTGTGGAAAAAGTACTATTCTTTCTATTCTTAGTGGATTAATTGATAAATCTTATGGAAGTATTGAATTAGATAATAAATGTAGGATTGCTTATATGCTTCAAGATGATTGTCTTCTTCCTTTTAGAACTATTTTAGATAATTGTCTTATTGGTCTTGAAGTACAAAATTTATTAACAGATGAATCTAAAGAATATGTTTTATCTTTATTAAACAAATATGGATTAAGTGATTTTATTGATAAATATCCTAGTAGTTTATCTGGAGGAATGAGGCAAAGAGTAGCTTTAATTAGAACACTAGCTATTAGACCTGATATTTTATTATTAGATGAAGCAACATCTGCCCTAGATTATCAAACTACTTTGGAAATTAGTGAAGACATTCACAATATTACTAAACAAGAAGGAATAACTGTTATTATGGTAACTCATGATATTCCTCTAGCTATAAGTTTATCTAATAGAATTATTGTATTAACAAATAGACCTGCTACTGTAAGAAGTATATATAATATTAATTTAGCTGAAAATAGTCCTATTAAAAGACGTCGTAATAAGAGATTTTTAGAATATCATGAAAAAATATGGGAGGATTTAGAAAATGAAATATAGTTTAGAACATTTAAATTTTTTAAAGAAAAAACAAAGTGAAAGGATATTAATTATTTTTATCCAAATAATTCTAATAATAGGATTCTTTATAATATGGGAATTATTAGCTCATTTTTCAATTATTAATACTTTTTTATATTCTTCTCCTAGTAGGATTATTAATACTTTAGTTAATATTGAATATCAAGAATTACTTAATCATTTTTTTATTACTATATATGAAGTAATTATTAGTTTTATTATTTCTGTTTTTTTAGGAATTATTATTGCTTCTTTATTATGGGCTAGACCTATTATTTCTAAAGTAGTTGATCCTTTTATTACTATTATTAATTCATTACCTAAAGTAGCTTTAGGACCACTATTTATTATTTGGATTGGAACTAGTATTAATTCAATTATTTTTATGTCTTTAACTATTAGTTTATTTACTACTATTATAAATATTTATCAAGGATTTAATTCAGTAGATAGTAATTATGTTATTATGTTAAAAAGTTTTAGAGCTAGTAAATGGCAAATTTATAAAAAGATAATTATTCCTTGTAGTATTACTAATATTATTTCTACTTTAAAAGTAAATATTTCATTAAGTTTAATTGGTGTTATAATGGGCGAATTATTAGTATCTAAAAGAGGTCTTGGATATTTAATTATGTATGGTTCTCAAGTATTTCAATTAGATTTAGTAATTAGTAGTGTATTTTTATTAGGTATTATTTCTTATTTATTATATTTTATTATAAATAGAATTGAAATTAGGATTATAAGTAAGTATAAAGAAAAAAATTAAGAAATCTTAATTTTTTCATTTATTTATAATGGCTTTAATTTGCTTATTATTTAAAACTTCATCACGTTTAATTAAGAATGAACTAGTCTCATTACGTGCTTCTTGACAGAATCGTTCTACTTCTTCATCAGTAATATTCCTAGTTGTGATTGGATTACATTCAAAATTAGAGTCTTTATTACTCTCTAATAAAACATAAGACTTATCTTTTG
>CALCBO010000083.1 GCA_937897245.1 uncultured Caryophanales bacterium
ACTTTTAATGAAAATTCTTATGTGTTTACTATTGTAGAAAATAAGATATTAAGAGAATTGGCTTTTAAGAATCATTTTCATTATTTCAGTTTAATGAATGATGATCATTTTTTAGAAATGAATACAATATTGACGGCTGAGGGATTAATATCTTTTATGATTGACAAAATAGAAAGTCCTTTATATCATTCAAGAATTATGATTTTAGGATATGGTCATTGTGCAAAAGCTGTTGCTGAAAGACTAAGTGGTTTTCATGCTGAAATTACTATTCTTGCAAGAAATACTGAATTAAAGGAAGAAATAGAGAAGAAAGGGTATTTATATCAAGCGTTTGAAAAAGCTGATTTTAATGAGACTGATATTATTGTTAATACTATTCCATATCCTATTTTAGATAAGAGCATACTTGAAAAAATAAATAATAGTATCATTCTATTTGATATAGCATCGTTTCCATATGGTATTGATCATCATGAGGCTATAAGATTAGGATTTGACTCATACATTGTTGCTGCCATTCCAAGTAAATACTATCCTGATTATAGCGCTCAATGTATAGTTGATTTTATTAAAGAGAAAGGTGATAAATTTGCTTAAATTAGGTTTTTGTATAACGGGTTCTTTTTGTTCGATGGATGATATGTTAGATGTTTTAAATGATTTAAAAGATTTATATGACATAGAAATATTTGTTAGTCCAACTGTACTAAAAAATGATAGTCGATTTTATAAAAGTGATGAATTATTTACAAAGATAAAGAATGTTATTGATTGTCCTATTCATAGTACAATTAATGAATCAGAAGTTTTTGGTCCTTTGAAAAAGTTAGATATAGTCTTAATATATCCTTGTACTAGTAATACATTAGCAAAATTAGCTCAAGGGATTAATGATAATTGTATAACAATGATAGTTAAATCATCATTAAGAAATAATGTTTCAATTGTTGTGGGTGTATATACGAACGATGCTTTAGGAAATAGTGGGAAAAATATAATGTGTTTATTGAATAGTAAGAACTATTACTTTGTACCGATGTTTCAAGATCATTATAAGAAGAAACCTTTGAGTATGATAGCAGATAAAAATAAAGTTATTGGAACTTTAAATAAGGCATATCAAAAAGAACAGATTCAACCTTTAATTTTAGGATATAAGGAGGTTTAAATGAAAGAGATTTTTACTGCACTAATTACGCCTTTTAATACTGATTTAACAATTGATTATCCGGCTTTATATAGATTGATGGATGATCTAATCAAAAAGGGAAATAAATCTTTTTTACTTTGTGGAACTACTGGTGAAACTTCTACTTTGAAATTAGAAGAAAGAAAAGAACTAGTGGAAAAAATATTAGAAAGATACATTGATATAAGAGTCATTGTAGGAATATGTTCAAATAGTACAATAGAAGTTATTAAGCACATTGATATGTATAAACATGATCCTCGAATTTATGCTTTTTTGGTTATTGTGCCATATTATATTAAACCATCACAAGAAGGATTATATAAACATTTTGATTTAATAGCTGCTTCTACTAATAAAAAGATTATGATATATAATATTCCTTCAAGATGTGGCGTGAATATTGAAGCAGAAACAGTAATTAGATTGGCAAATAAACATAAAAATATTATTGGAATGAAACAATGTGGAGATTTAGAAATGATTAAAACCTTAAAAGAATCTTTAAGTCAATTTAAAGTTTATATTGGCGATGATCATTTATTATTAGAAGGTTTAAAAAAGAGAGCAGATGGTATAATTTCAGTAGCAAGTCATTTAGATTATCCTTTAATTGAGAAAATATGTCATGATGAAAATGTATTTGATGATCGTTATTTAAAATTAATAAGTGAATATATTTTTATCGAATCATCTCCTTCTCCAATCAAATATATATTATCTCAATTAGGTTTTATTCAAAACAAGCTTAGAAGTCCTTTGACGCCAATTACTGAAGAATCTGAAATGAAATTGTTACCATTAATTGAAAAATATAGAAATTAATTTCTATATTTTTTGATTGTTGAGTAAAAATATAAAGTGTGTTATGATTATGCTAACAAAAGAAAGGGTGAAAAGATGAAAAACGATATCATTCGATTTATACCACTAGGAGGACAAGCAGAAAATGGGAAAAGTATGTATTGTTTAGAAATCAATGAGAAAATATACATAATAGATGCTGGTTTTCGTTTTCCAGATGTTGATAAACTTGGAGTTGATATGATTATCCCTAGTTTTCAGTATTTAGAAGAAAGAATTAATGATATAGCTGCTGTTATTATTACTCATGGACATGATGATGCTATGGCAGCACTTCCATTTTTATTGCAAAAAGTTAATGTTCCTGTATATGCACCAAACTTAACTGCTGATTTAATTGAACAAAGAATCGATCATTATCAAAGACATAATAGAATAAATTTAAATATGAATTTAATAAGAGTAAAAAGAAATGCTTCTATTGATATTGAAGGAGTACCAGTAGAATTCTTTCCTGTAACTCATTCTATACCAGGTAGTGTTGGGGTGGCTTTATGGACAAGTTATGGGTATATTGTTTATAGTGGTGAATTTATAATTGATTTTGGAGCACCTGAAGGATTTAGATGTGATATTCAGAAAATGATGGAGATAGGTAAAAAAGGTGTATTAGCTTTATTAGTTGAATCATCATATTCTGAAAAAGAGGGTTATACTTCACCAAATCATAAATTAACAAATAAGATTAATCAGATTTTTGAAGATAGTGATAATCGTATTATTATTTCTTCATATGCTCAAAATGTTTTTAGAATAAAAGAAATAGTTCAATTAACTAAAAAATATAATCGTAAAATTGTTTTTTATGGTAGAGATAAATATGATAAAACAAACAGTCTTATTCGTATTGGAAAAACGATGAGAAAACCAGTTATCGAAATGGATAAAAAACTTATTGGCAATAAAGAAAATATTGGAAATCCAAAGATTGATAAAGATTATGTGATTTTATTGTCTGGAAGTCCACGAAGAATTTATCACGATATTTGTGATATTATTGATGGTGGAGATGAACTTTTGAAGCTTAGAAAAGGTGATACATTTATAGTGGCTTCACCTGTTTTACCTGGTACTGAAAAGATTGCTAATAAAGCTCATAATGGCTTGTTTAAGACTGATGCAAAAATTCATTTATTAAAAAGCAGAGATTTACTATCGATGCATGCTTCTATTGAAGATATTAAAGTTATTATCCAAATCTTTAAACCTAAGTATTATATTCCAATAAAGGGTGAATATCAGCATTTTATTTCTAATATGGCTATTGCTAAAGATATGGATATAACTGATGAGAACATTATTATAGTTGATAATGGTGAAAGAATTACCTTTGAAAAAGGCGTTCTAGTAAAATCTAGAGATACTTTTGAAGTAGGGGATGTAATGATTGATGGTATTGGCATTGGTGATGTAGGAGAAAAAGTTATTGATGATCGTATTCAATTAGCAAATGATGGAGTTGTTATTGTTGGGGTTACAATTGCTAGAGACACTAAAGATATTATTG
>CALCBO010000084.1 GCA_937897245.1 uncultured Caryophanales bacterium
TTTGTTGGATCAGCATTATATGTTGGAGGAGTATTTACCGAAAGCGAATTAAATGAATTTAATTATAATTCACAGTATGGAATATCAGATTTATGCGAAGCACATGGCTGGACCAAGATAACAAATTATAATGATTTAGCAGCGGGAGATATAGTAATAATGGGATCTGGAGCACCTGATCATACTCAAATATATGCAGGTAATGGAACATGGTATAATGCTGGAAGTAGTTATATTATCGCAGCTGAAAATCCATATTCAGATGATGCCAGCGGAAGATTCTTATGGGCTTGGAGAAGTCCAAAGTAGTTGTTTAGAGGAGACAATGTATGGAGAATAAAAAGAATGATATGCTGAAATACATAATCTTAATAGCTGTAATGGTTGTTATTATAATAGGTTATACAATATATAATAAGAGTAGGGAAAACTATAAATATTTAAAAGTAAATAAAAGCAAAAATTTAGTATATACAGAATCAAAAAAAACATCTGGTAATTATAATCAATATAAACCATTTTTAAATATAAAAGGTAAATTAATAAATGATATTAATAATGATATTACTGAGTATATAAATGAATACTCTAAAAAAAATGTCGCCATTACTTATGATTATAGTATTAATGGAAAAATATTATCTTTAATTATTAAAATAGAAGATTATAGTTATTTAGAATCTACTGTTCTCTTAAACTTTAGAACATATAACTTAAATATTGATAAACGAGAATTATTAACTAATGAAAAAGTAATAAATTATTTTGGATTAACAAATAATGATTTAGAGACAGTTTTAAATAGTAAAATAGAAGAACAGTATTATAATCTAGTAAATAGTGAATCTTTAGATGGTAATTCCTGTGATATTGATTGTTATTATAATTCCAGAAAAATATCAAGAGGAATAGAAGATGTAGAATTATATATTAATAAAGGTAAATTAGAAGCCTATAAACCATATGCTTATATAACGAAAGATAAGAATGATAGAAAATATGGTTTTCAAATTACTAATTAATGACAAGTATTTTTTACTTGTTTTTTTTTGGTATTAACATGATAAAATTAAAGCATAATAGAGGTGTTGTATATGAAGAATAAAAAGTCATTAAAAATAACTTTAGCAGTCATACTCCTAGTAATAAGTATAGGATATGCTTTGCTGAATGCTAATTTAACTATTAATGGAACAAGTAATTTCGCTAGAACTACTTGGAATATTCACTTTGAAAACTTACATGATAATACTATTAGGTCAGAATGATTCAGCTGCCACAATTACTCAAAATAAAACAAATGAAGTAACTTATGCATTATCATTTAATGAGCCTGGACAGTTTTATGAATTTACAGTAGGGGCTAAAAATGATGGAACAATCGATGGTATGATAAATGCTATAACTTCAACTATCAAAATAGGTAATGGAGAAGCTACTCCAATAACTACTAATCCATCTAACCTGCCTTCATATATGTCGTATAGTGCAACCTATTCAGACGGAACTCCAATCGAACAATATCATCTTCTACAATCTAACCAAAAAGAAACCTACAAAGTAAGAGTAGAATTTAGAACAGACATTGAAGCTACTGACTTACCAGAAACAGATGAAACAATAGAATTAACTTTTGGAGTAGAATATGTTCAAAAAAATAGTAATGGTGTTTCAGTACATCATCCATTTACAGGAACAAAATATACTACAAATATCTGGGATGGGAATAATGAAACATGGCATGATGGAACAAACAATACAATGGTCTGGATAGGTAGAAGTATCACTAATAATATAACCCAATATGATAATGCCCAGGATGCTATGAATGCTCTAAAACTAGCTTCAGGAAATGTAGATAGACCATTCTATCTAAAACATAGTATTGTAAATGATATTGTAACTGAGAGTTACGTAGAATTTATTGTAACAGATGGTATGGCCACCAATAATGAAGGAATGGTTGCGGGAACATATACCTTAAGAGGTGCCGGTGGAACCAACTGTGTGTATGATAATAATAATAGTAAATGGAATTGTGATAGCTACAGTCCATATTATGAAGCTAATGTAAATACCATAAAAACAGCTTTTGGTTATAGTACTCACCCAGAAAGATGTAACACTGATGGCCAAGCAGCAGATGGCTCTTTGTATTTCAATTGTTCAGTTTCCGGGCTTTATGCTAATTCCCTTCTGCCTGGCCACGTGAGTGCTATTGATGGCTCTTGGAATTGTGATGTGACTGCTGATGATATTTCTATGTGTGATCAGGTTAAAAGTGGTGGAGGATTTAGCTAAATATAAATAAATATTAATAAAATATAAAAGTCATAACTCTCTTCTTATGACTTTTTATTCTGTCCTTAAATTTGAATAATACTAACTATAATGCTATAATATGTATCAATTTAAGGAGCTGATTATATGAGTAATGAACTACAAAGAGATATTGATTATATAAATAGTATTATAAGTAAAGAAAATAAAGAATTATTTAGTAAAGTCTATACTGAGACTAATGAACCATTAAATATATTATTTAAAGATCTTAATTTAACTGGAAAAAGAGTATATTCTGTATTATCATCATCAGATTATTTATATATGTCATATCTTCATGGTACTAATTCCATAGATTGTTTTGATATTAATCCTATAACATATAGATATTACTATTTAAGAAAATGGCTTATTGAAAATAATATACTAAGTATTGGTTATACTAACTTAAATGAAATAATAACTATAATTAATAAAGTTACTCCAAACTCTATTGAAGAAAAAGAAAGTATAATATTTTGGAAATATACTTTATCTAAAATGCAAGCTAATGCTTTTGTTACTAGTATGTTTCAAGATTATTTAAATAACACATTATGGGTATCTCACTACAATCCATTTATTCATTATTATAATGATAAACTAGACAGTCTAAAATCATACTTATCATCTACCAATCCTAATTTTACTAGAATTGATATTAGTAAAGCAAGAACTAACAAACTAGAATATTATGATTATATATTCTTATCTAATATCTTAGATTATCATCGAGGAAGTAAAGAAGATTTATTAACTATCAAGAAATATCTATTATCACTATTAAAAGATAATGGAAAAGTACTATGCCTACATATAGATGATTTAAGTACAGAAATAGAATTCTTAAGAAAAATAAAACCAGAAATAAACACTTTTAAAAATGATTTAGAATATTCTTTCATCTCATCTGATGATTATGGTACTAACCATTATTACCAATATACTAAAAAATAATAAACAAAAAGAGATATCGCATCTCTTTATTTGTTTGGTATTTCAAAGTAGAAAGTAGTACCTTTATTTTCCTTAGATTTTACTCCATAAGTGAAATTATGACTCTCTAATATTTTTTTAACAATACTCAATCCAAGTCCTGTTCCAATTAAATTTCGCTTATGTTTCTTTTTATTTTTATAATATTTATCCCAAATATATGGAATATCTTCTTTCTTTATACCTTTACCAGTATCTATTATCTCTACTAAAATATTACTCTTTCTACTAACTTTAATAGTAACTAGATTGTCATCACCAGTATAATTAATAGCATTATTAATTAAATTATAAATAACTTGTTGTAGTCTCTTCTTATCAGCCTTAATCATAATACTGTCTTCATCATGTATAAAATTAAAAGTATAATTTTCTACTTCTTGTAGTACTTTATATTTCTTAATTATATTATTAATTAGTTTAATTAAATCAAATTCTTCTAATTGTAATTCTTCTGTAACTGATTCCATCTTAGATAATTCTAATATATCATTTACTAGTATTGTTAGGCGATCAGTCTCTGAAATAATAGTATTCATATCTTCTTCTTGTTTCTTAGGATTGTTCATATGTAAATCTTTACATATTTCAGCATTAGCTTTAATCATCGTTAAAGGAGTTTTTAAATCATGTGAAACATTAGCCATTAAATCTCTTCTTAATTCTTCAGTTTTACTTAACTCATCTCTTGTATAATTTAATGTTCTAGATAATTCTTCTATTTCTAATATTTGATTATCTTCCCTAAACTCTATATCAAAATTACCTTTAGCTAATTTCTTAGCTTCATTATTAATATCATTTATTGGTTTAGAAATATAACTAGATATTATATTAGCTATTATATAAGAAAAGATAATAACTAATAGGGTAATAATAAGTAATTGTTTTTGTATTAAATTAACAGTACCATCTACTGGTTCTAATGACGCATTAATAAAAGCATATTGATTATTATTTAACTTAGTCGCATATACTATTGTTTCTGTATCAAATCTTTCATTAGTAAGAGTATAAGTCTCTTCTTTTTTATTATTATTTATAAAATCAGATTTATATTTATAAGTAGTTTGAATACTTGAAATACATCCTTTACCAAAATAAGAAGAACTATATAATAAATCATAATCACTATTTTCAATCTCTACACAAACACTTTTATCAAAAGCTAAATTATTAATTGTATCGTAAAAACTCTCACTATTTTGATTCTCTTTTATATTTTTCGCAACTACTTTAATATCATTTATCTTTTGATTCTTATATAGAGTATCAAAAAAAATAAATTGAAATGCCCATAACATTCCTAGTATTAATATGGAGAATAAATAGAAATACTTTAGTAATTCATTTTTTAAATTCTTATTCTTCTTCCACATACTTATAACCTAAACCTCTAACTGTAATAATTAAATCTCTATACTTTCCTAAATTATTTCTTAACATTTTTATATGAGTATCTACTGTTCTATCATCTCCAAAGAAATCATATCCCCAAACATTTGATAATAATTGTTCTCTAGATATTGCAATATTCTTATTTTTAATTAAATAGGTTAATATATCATATTCTTTAGGTGTTAAATTAATAAACTTATCATCTATTCTTACTGTATGTGCTAAAAAGTTAACTTCTAATGTTTTATAAGTATAAGTATTAGGCAATTTCTTATTAGTTCTATTTAATATTGCTTTTATTCTAGCCATTAATTCTTTAGGTGAAAATGGCTTAGTTAAATAATCATCTATTCCTAAATCAAATCCCGATAATTTATCATATTCTTCTCCTCTAGCAGATAATATAATAGTTGGTATTCTTCGCTCTTCAGGTAATTCTTTTAACATTGAAAATCCATCCATCTCTGGCATCATAATATCTAAAACCATTAAATCATAATCATGTACTTTTAATTTTTCTATTGCTTCCATTCCAGAAGATGCTTCTTCTACATCATAATCATTACTTTCACAATACTCTTTAATAATTGAACGAATTCCTTCTTCATCATCAACAATTAATATTTTCATAAACTCCTCCTTTATAGCTATATTATACAATGAATGTGAAAACTATATGAAATGAATTTGATATTTTAAAGATGTTTAATTACTTTTTTTATTAAATAAATAGAAGTAATTACTATATTAATAGAAATCGCAATTACTAAAGACCAAATACCAATTCTAAACTTAGAAAATAAAAATAGTATTATTATTCTACTAATAGTACCTATAATAGTAGATTTTAATATAGTATTACTCTCATTAATAGCATTTAAATAACTAAATAGGGGAGCTTGAATATATTGAAGTAAAAAGATAGGAGCCATTATTTTTAAATAAGAAATACCTCTATTAGTATGATAAAAAATAAGTAATAATTGATTAGCTTTTAAGATAAATATAATAGTAGTAGTAATACCTATAATTATTGAAATAATAAGAGAAAATAATAATAAGCTTTTTACTTTTTTATAATTCTTATTACTATATTCTCTAGCTAAAGTAGGTAATAAAGCTGTAGAAATAGCTTGAGTAAAGAAAGATGGTAATAAAATAAGAGGTATAACATATCCTGATAATATTCCATATTCATAAGTTATATAATGAATAGAATAATTAGTTTTTAATAAACAATAAGTTAATATAATAGGTTCTAAGAAATATCCAATACTAGCTATAAATTGATTAGTAGTATTAGGAATACATATTTCTAAACTATCTTTGATATATTCTCTCTTAGGATATAAATCTTTTTTAGTAATAGTAACTCCTTTAGGAATAAATATTATTAAGATAATAGTTGATATTACTTCACTTACTATATTTAAAAGTATAAGTATACATACTGTATATTGATAATCTAAATTAATAAAATAATTACCTATGATAAAAAGAATAAGTAATCTAGATATACTTTCTATTATATTTGATACTATATGAGGAATTAATTTTTCTTTTCCAAAGAAATAACTTCTACATATACTAGAAATAGTAGTAAAAGGTACTACTAAAGCAATAGCTAAAATACCAGGATATGTTTCACTTTGTTTTAACAAATGATTACTTATTATAGGAGCCAAAAGAATAAGACTAAGTATAATAATTATATTAATAATAATAACTAATGGCATAACAGATAATACTAGTCTTTTATTATTTCTTTTTCCTTCTGAAATTAATTTAGCTAAAGCTAAAGGAAAACTAAATTGACTTAGATTTATTACTAATAAAAAGGTTGGTAATATTAACATATATAATCCTAGAGCTTTAGGATGTAATATTCTTGATAAATATACTTTTATTATTAATCCTAATAGTTTAGTAATAAATCCTCCTATTAGTAATAGTAATGTAGATTTAATAAATTTTCTTTTCATATTAAATTTTATGAAAAAAAGGTATTCATATACCGAATTTTATGATATGATTCTTATATAAGATAAATGTCGGTTATTGACAAATTATCTGTAAATCGAACATAAGATTATTTTTGTAAAAATTATTGTCAAGGAAATAGATTTATTTAATTTCCTATTTTTATGAAAATCTAAAGTACACTTTAGATTTTCATAAAATTACAACATCAAAATTGACAAAAAAAGACAGGATTTTCATCCTGCCTTAATTGGTTTAATCTTCAACAAAAATATTATTTTCATCAAAACATTTTGATTTGAAGCATTCTAAATGGC
>CALCBO010000085.1 GCA_937897245.1 uncultured Caryophanales bacterium
GTATTATATAGTCCGATGTAAATTCTTCTGTGTAATCAAGAGTAGTATACCATCCCTTAAATTCATACCATTCATCATTTATTGGTATTGGTGTAGATTCTATAGATTCTCCCCTTTTGACATATTGTTTATAATAATTATAGTATCCGCCTTCATCTATGATAGCTCCACCATTAGGATTAAAAGTTACTATTTTTTCTAATGATCTTAACTCTATCTTTAATGAAGTATTATTATATATTTCAGTATATTGATTACCCTTTAAATCTTCATAAACACTAGGTAAAATAATAGATAATCTATTATCATTAAACAATTTTTTTGGAGTAATTATTTTTGTATATGTATTATCTAACATATTATATGTTGGTAATGGACCATCATCTAAATTATAATCAAGACTACTTAAATCCCAATTACTCATATCTATAGTTTTTAGATTGTAACATTCTTTAAACATTTCTACCATAGATTTGACTATTGAAGTATCTACATTTTTTAATCCATTTACATCTTCTAAATTATATAAATACTTAAACATTGAATTTGAATATGGATTTAAATATACTTTATTAGACTCAGTATAATAATAATATGTTTCATTTAATTCATCAAACCATCCATATATATCATAAGGAGAAATTTCGTCAGATATTAATATACTTCCAAGAGCACTTTGTTTTTTCTGATGTATTAAAAATAACTCTATATACTCATCAGTATAACCATTATAAACCAAATTTCTTATATAATCACCATAAGTATTTCTAAATTCATCTGTAATTTCTAAATCTAAATTATCTACAAGTTCTGAAATATAGTCTGGTAAAACGCTAGCCCTTTCAAAATGTTTCATTTTTTTTGGTACTTCTACATTTCTATCTTGATTTGAATTATCAGAATATATACCGTTTAAATTACTAAGTTGGTCCATAGAAGAACCAAATTGTTCAGAACCTCTTGGAGGACCAATAACTCCTGGATTGATTTGATTATTGATATTACAGTTAAAACTATAACCATCATCAAAAATAGCAGCATTTTTAATTGTATATATAGGTTCAATAGTAATATCTTCATTTAGAATAAAACTTATTTCTCTAGTTGTTTCACCATTAGACCAACGTTCAAATTCATGATTTTCATCTTCCTTAGCTTTTAATATAATATTACTTCCAGGATTATATACTCCGCTTTTGGTAGCTGTCTCTACCATATCATCATTAAATATAATTAATCTATATTTCTTTTCTAGTTTTAATTTTTTATCAGAGTTATTTTCTACTTGTAAAATATCATATGGATCATCATTATTATTATAAAATGTTTTCTCCAAATCAATTGACATATCAAAGCCATTAGTATTTGGGACAAAATTAGCAGGAATAATCAAACTACTAAGACTATAAGTTTCACTAAACATATTCTCTACACCATTAGGAGAGATATTTGTTAAATCAAAATTAGAGATATCTAGAGTTTCAAGACTAGAATCACCACTAAACATACCTGCCATATCAGTAACAGAAGATGTATCAAATTTTGATAAATCTAATTCTGTTATATTACTTGCATTACTAAACATATTGTTCATATTAAATACCATAGATGTATTAAAAGTACTTGTATCAATACTACTTGTTGTACTGCCTAAAAACATATTACTCATAGAAACAATTGGTTTTCCATTAATTGTTGTACATAAATCAGAAGTTACTGGTTCAGTTGAATCATTATTGGTTAAAGCAACTCCCCAACCATCACTATCTATATTATTCCATTCAGTACCAGTTGATTCTTGCATATATCGATAAGTATATTGTCCACTTATATATTCAGCACCTTGTACCAACTCACCATTATAAGTACAATTTGTATATGGTACTCTTTCTACTCCATTATCATTTTTTTGGATATAATCTATTTGAAGTTTTAAATCAATATCAACGTTATCTCCAGGTAATTCATTATTTTCTATATCTCGCTTAAATTCTAAAGATATTTTATATGTATCACTATTAGATGCTTTTAAGATATCATTTATATTAATTGGTGCACCATCTACATAAGTTACTTTATAATCTAAATAACTAGGTATATTAGATATATCTTGATATTCTCCATCTCCTATTTTAATTTGTGAGGTAACAAGTTGTACCATACCATCTATTGTACCTTCATTTACTACATCTACATTAAATGAATATTTATCTCCAGGTTTCTTTAAAGTTACAGAATAAGTCACTTCTGTATTATTATTTTCTGTAATTACTGCATTTTATCATTTTCACTTAGTGTAACATTTCCTTCATTATATACTACATTATTAAAATGAATATCCCATTTAGAATTAAACATCTTACTTATTCCATTAATTTTAATATTACTAGATAATAGTGCATATCCAATACTAATACTTAATAATAGAAAAACAAATAATAAAAAGATATTTTTCTTTTTTTTATACATACAAATACAACTCCTAATTATTTACTATTAACTATATACTACCACATAAATTGTTAAAAAAAAGAGACATAAATCTCTTTTTGAATCACTTTCTATTCCTACTATATACTTGTTTCTAGGGAAATAACACTACCAGTATTAGTTTTATTAACTAAAATCTTATTATCAATTCTACTTAATAATTCAGATACATGAGAGATAACACCTACTAATTTATCATTACTAGTTAAATCTAATAATATATTTAAAGCTTGATTTAGAGATTCTGAGTCAAGTGAGCCAAATCCTTCATCAATAAATAATGAATCTATTTTAATACCACCTTGATTATTACTGATAGTATCACTTAAACCTAAAGCTAAGGCAAGAGATGCTTTAAACTTTTCTCCACCTGATAGGGAAGAAACATCTCTTTCTTTACCAGTGTAAGAGTCAAATATTGAAAAATCTAGACCAGTTTTCATATTCTTCTTTATTTCAATTTCTTTTTTCTTCAATTCATATCTAGCATCTGTCATTTTAATTAAACGTTTATTAGCTTCAATTAAAACAAATTGCATAAAGTATGATTGAACGTAATTCTCAAAAGTAATTTTTTGTTTACCTGTTAGGTTACCATTAGCTGTATCATTAAGTACTTTAATAATATCATATTCTGATTGAGTACTTTTCTTCTCTAAGATATATTTTTTTATATTATCTGTAGAGGC
>CALCBO010000086.1 GCA_937897245.1 uncultured Caryophanales bacterium
ACATGGAGATTCAATGGATGCATCTAAGTCAATTGAAAAGATATATCACTGGTATGCAGAAAATGATACAGAGGGAACTCAAATACTTGATAAAAACAATGTCATATTTGCCGGTCAATGTTGGCAGATGATTAGAACAACCGATACTGGTGGAGTAAAGATGATCTATAATGGTGAGGCAGAGAACAATCAATGTCTTAATACTAGAGGAAAACATGTGGGATATTCAAATAGTTCTTTAAAGAATTTATATAGAGAAAATCCAGCTGGAATATACTATCCAAACTATTGGTATGGAAGTGATTATACATATGATAGTACATCCCAAAAGTTTAAATTAAGTGGGACAACACTACAAACAAAGATTAATGCTTCATCAAGACCTGATTTAAAGGGAATGTATACTTGTATGAGTACAGATGTTAATACTAATTGTGATACTCTATATTTAATAGAAACCCCTGAATCTGTTTCAGCATACGTATATGAACTAAAAGCAAATTCTCATTATTCACAATTTGGGGAATTAAAATTTAATAAAAATAATTCATCTCCTGAATATGTAGGATATATGTTTAATACAAGATATACAAATAACAAAAAAACTATGATTAATACTGAGACTATGCTTTCAAGTACATCACTTAATACAGCATATTGGTATGCAGATTCTGTAACATGGGGAAATCCCACAACGAATAGATATAACCTAAATAATCCATATCAAGTAACATCTGCTGAAGACTATCCAAGTTTAGTTGGTAAATATACCTTTAGAAGTATATCACAGACTTATACAAATACATATGTATATTATATTGCGGCAGTAGATGGTTCTACTATGTATTATTTTTATTTAGATTTAGATTCAGATAATCATTCCTTTGCAGATTATAATCATACATATACATATGGTGATAGCTATATTGACAACGGAAATGGAACATATACAATAACGAATCAAGATGAGTCCAATCCAGTAACAATAAATAGAAGTGATTGGTATACAGGTTATAGTAATGTAGGAGCAGGTAAATATGTCTGTAAAAATGCTACAAATGATACTTGTAGCGAATTGTGGTATACAACATCAACTTATAACACTTTGATGACATATATTAAAGTAAACAATATTAAATATTCAAAAAGCTTTGAATATAAACTAGATCCAGATGATAATACTTATAAATACTTTTTAGATGATGCAACATCAACTACTTTTTGGAATATATATGATATAACAAATAGAATAAGTTTAGATAATGCTCATTATACTTGTTGGAATAAAGATGGTAAATGTAATAATATTAATTATATCTATTCTATTAAAGATAGTGATTTAACCCTATATAATATTAAAATAACAGGTGGAAAAAGTGTAGATGATGCATTAGATGAGATGTTAAGTGCTAATGATGTTAATGCAAATAATTCTACAATAAAAAGTGGAGTAGATGCTTGGTATAAACATTTGTTATCGGATGATTATGATGATTATATAGAAGATACAATTTTCTGTAATGATAGAAGCATTATAAGAGATAAGAGTGGTTGGAATCCAGATGGTGGATCCATTGAAAATATTCCAACTTTAAAATTTAAAGAATATAATGAAACAAGTGATTTAAGTTGTAATAATACTTCCGATAGATTTAGTATAACAAATAATAATGCTAAATTAACTTATAAAGTGGGTTTGATGTCTGTCCCTGAAATGAAATTATTAAATAATTCTAAAGCTAGAACTACAGGAAATTATTATTGGCTTGCCTCTCCTAGTAGTTATAACCCAGATAATGCATCCAGTCAAGGTTTATACCCCGGTGGCGGCTTTTACGGTGGTTCCGTGAGCTTCTCCTTAGGCGTACGACCTGCTATTTCTTTAAAACCAGGAATAGAATACTCATCAGGTGACGGAAGTATGGCTAATCCTTTCATAATTTCTGAATGATGAACATTTTTTATACAATATAAAAGAAGCTATTAAACTAACAGCTTCTTTATTTTTTTGGATTATCAATTACTACTACAGTATAATTACTGAAATCTAATTTTAAGATATATTCCTTAAATTCTTTAAAATTAACTTTTTCTAAATCCTCAACTTGATCTAAATAAGGATAATTAAAATTAATTAAATTATCTACAAAAGGAATTATCATTTTAATAATATTTTCATCACGTAATATAATCCTAATAATAGCAGACTTTCTATCTAATTCAAAATACCTTTCATTAAAACTATCTATATTATTAAGAGTATCTAAAACTTCTTTCTTAAAAACATATTCATCATAAACATAAGCACCTATACCTAGAATTAAATAATTATTCATTAATGTATAATTAGGCTGAATACCAGCTGAAATAACTTTACTTTCAACTAATTTTTTATAAAGGGGAGATATAACTCCAAAGAATTGATGGAAATAACAACCTAAATAAAAATCTAAATTAATCATCTCTAAAGGAGTATAATTACTTATATCAATTTTAAAAGAAAATAAAACATATTTTAATGGAGTAGGATGATAAACAATAGCTTCCTTTCTTTTTACTTGTATAGGCTCTTTAATATCTAATAATTTAACAGAATGTTCTTTTATTCTTTTATTCTTATAATAATTAGTTATCTGTTTTAATATTTTATCTTTATCAAAATTACCAGCTACAACTATTATTTGATTCTTAGGTTGATAAAAAGCTTTATAATATAACTCTAAATCATCAATAGTAGTTTTTTCTACTTCTTCTAAAGTACCTCCAATAGAACGAAAAGTCATATTATTAAAAAGATTCTCATTAGTTTTAATATTACAATCATAAAATTTATTATCACTTCTTCCTCTAATTTCTTGATAAATAGGATTCTTTAATTTCTCTAATTTTTTTTTAGAAAACTTAACTTGATTAATTCCTTCCAACATAGTTTGAATACCAAACTTTACATCAATAACAGCATCAAAATAAAAATTAGTCATATCAAATGAAGTAGATGCATTAGTATTCATTTGCCTTTCACCTAATAAATCTAAAAAATTACCATTAGGATTACACTCTACAATATAATGTTCTAATATATGAGCAATTCCATCATGCATATGATAAGTCTTATTATCATATTTAAAATCCTTACTAAGACCTCCAACTTTAGTTATAAATTGAAAGAAAGTAGAATGACGTCTTTTATCTAAATAAAAATATATAGTTAATCCATTATCTAATACAACTTTATCTATTTTATTCATTCTCTCCCTCCTCTATAAAATAAATAGTATCTAACTTCAATCTATTAGTAAATATAGAAATATCCTTAGCTGTAATCTCTTTCATCATTTCATATAATTCTAAAGAAGTATAATTAACACCTAAATTATGAATAATAAAGTCTTGGAATAAAGCAAATTTATAATCTTCATCTTTTAGTAATTCAATCCTTCTTTTTTCTAAAACATTTTTAAGTAAAGGTTCTATTAACTCTTCATCTTTTAAACTTTCAATTACTTCTTTAATAGCACTCTTAGCCTCGTCAACATGTTCTTTCTTTAAAAAGACAGTTATTTCTAAAACCCCAAAATGATTATAAGTTAAAACATTAGAAGAGTATATCAATTCTTTTTCTGTCCTTAGTTTCTTTCCAAGTAATCTAGAAGATAAAGAACTAAGTAAATTTTTAATTAGAATTAAATATACTATATCTTTATTTTTCATATCTTTTACTTTATAGACTAATGATAAACTAGAATCTTTAAAATTAGATTTCTCAGTAATTTCTACTATCTCATCTCTAGGTTTTAAAAAATAATCTTTTCTTACCATATAATCTTTATTATGATACTCTTTATTATATAAATACTTTTGAGCTAACTCATTAATATTACAATCATTAGTATTACCAAAAATATATATAACTGGTTGATTATTAGTAATAGTCTCCTTATAAAATTGATATAGATTTTTAGGAGTAACTTTATCAATTAATTCTACATGTTCAGATAATGTTCTAGATAAAATTCCTTCTGTATCGATATGTTTCTTTATATTAATACTTTGATATGGTCTTAGATTCTTAAGAGAATTATCTATACTCATTTTTAAATTCTTTTTTTCTCTTTCTAATTCAAATTCACTAAATCCATCATTAATAATAAGTGGTGAATAAATAAAATCATGAAAGAACTGTATTTCTTCTTCCAATATATCTTTGCCTAATGAATGTTTATCAGGTATAATCATTTGAAAATAGAATACTCCATCTTCACCTAAACCACCAGTAATACAATCAGTACTTAAAATATACTTATCTTGTTTAGCAATAGAAAACTCTTCTTCTGTAGGATAAGTACTATTCATATAATTTAACATTGTTGGAAGTAAAGCTATTTTAGCTAGATTTTCATCAAGTACTTTAAAAGGAAAATATACACGAATTATTAATGTTTGAAAATTCTCATTATGATAAAGTATAGGTTTATTTTTAATTACTATTTTATGCATATTACCACCTCAAACTTATTATAACATATTATAATAAAAAAGAGGTATATATGGAAATAATAGAGAAATTAAATGAAGAAAATTTAAAAAAGATTAATAAAGTTTTAAAAAATAGTGGAGTAATAATTTATCCAACTGATACAGTTTATGGAATAGCTTGTGATTGTTATTTGGAAGATGGAATAAAAAAGTTATTTTCTTTTAAGAAAAGATTATTAAATAAACCAATTAATGTTTTAACAGATTCGATTGAAAAAATAGAAACAGTAGGAATTATAAATGATTCTCTAGAAAGAAAGTTAATTAATAAATACCTTCCAGGAGATATGACTATTATTTTAGAAAAGAAAGAAAAAGTACCAGATATATTAACTGCTAATCTATCAACCATCGGAGTACGTATTCCAAATGATCCAATAGCTTTAAAAATATTAAGCAATTATCCTAATCCACTAGCTACAACTTCTGTTAATATTTCTGGAGAATCTCCAGGGCTAGAAGTATCTGATTTTTATGAAGAATTCAAAGATAAAGTAGATTTAATAATTGCTGGTAAAAAATCAAAAATAGGAGTACCATCAACTGTAGTAAAAGTAGAAAAAAATAAAGTAAGAATTCTTCGAGAAGGTAATTTAATAATAACAGAGTAATAAAATTCACATAAGAATAATTTTATTTTCATATAAATTTCACAAATAAAATATAATATTAAAGAGGAAAAAGGAAAAATGAGGTGATAAAATGGAAGAAAAGGAAAAAGAAAGTATTGAAGAAGCAGAAATAATTGAAAGTAACCAAACACAAAAGAAAAAAATTAAAGAAGAAAAAATTGAAGATGTAGAAATAATTGAAAATAAAAAAAATCAAAAGAAAAAAAATAATTCATTTCCTATTATAGTTGCATTATTTGTAGTTATAATTGGAGTAGCTTTTGTAATTGCTTTGAATAATGTTGGATTGTTGAACTTTAATAAGTTTACTCGTACAATAACTGGTAAAAAAGCTGAATTAAACTATACGGAGACTAATCATAAGGTAAAAGAAGGAATCTACATGACTGATGTTTCCGAAATAGTAGAAGATGTTATGCCATCAATTGTTTCTATCACTAGTAAAACACTAGTGAAATCAGGAATGTTTGGACCATTTAGTAGTGGCGAACAGTATGCTAAAGGTGCAGGCTCAGGGATAATTGTTAGTAAAAATGATGATGAATTATTAATTCTTACTAATAATCATGTTATTGAAAACGCAGAAGAATTATCTGTTCAATTTGTTAATGAAAAAAGTGTTGATGCTAAAGTAAAAGGAACTTCAGAGAGAAAAGACGTTGCGATTATTGCCGTTAAATTATCTGATTTAGATGATGAAACAACTAATGCTATTAAAATAGCTACTCTAGGAGATAGTAATAAGTTAAAAGTTGGAAATGGAATTATTGCTATTGGTAATGCTTTAGGATATGGACAATCAGTCACAACAGGTGTTGTTAGTGCTTTAGAAAGAGATATTACTATGGATAAATTCTCAAGCAAAATGATTCAAATTGATGCTGCGATAAATGGAGGAAATAGTGGAGGAGCTCTTGTTAATGGTATTGGAGAAGTTATTGGTATAAACTCTATTAAATATTCATCAAACGCAATGGATTCCTCATCAGCTAGTATTGAAGGTATGGGATTTGCTATTCCTATTACAGATGTTAAGGATTTAATTACAGCTCTAATGAATGGTGAAGAAGATACCTCAGGTGGTGTAATTGGAATTGAAGGTTATATAATTGATGAAAGTAAAGCGAAAACTTATAATATGCCAACAGGATTCTATATTGCAAAAATTGCTGAAGGCAGTGGAGCAGAAAAAGCAAAACTAGAAATAGGTAATATTATTACTGAAATAGATGGTAAAAAAGTAGAATTAGAAAAATTAAACAATGATGCGTTTCAAGGTGTAACTCATATAAA
>CALCBO010000087.1 GCA_937897245.1 uncultured Caryophanales bacterium
TAACTAACGTAACAGTAGAAAAAAAAAGAACATTACTGTTCTTTAGCTAAATACTTTCTAGTTTTACCTTTTCTTATTTTGCTATTTTCTAGAGTAATATATTTTTTATTAATCTTAATAGTTAACTTATCTAAGTCTAGTACAATTATCTCTTTTTCAAGAAGCGGAATAATCTTCTGCTCAATTATTTCATCATCACGAATATGTTTATTATTAAATCTACGACATAGACCTATTACTTCATCTATTTTTTGATGTTTAGTAGTTAATATATATTCTAATGTTTCATATTCTTCATTAGATAGTGGTTCAGCATTATTCTTTATATTATGTATTACTCTTTCCTTAATCAATTCTCTTTTTAGAGTCTTTAGAGAATATTCTAAGAATGGAGTAATATCTCCTCTACGTGATTTTTTTATTTTTTCTTTGTATTTCCCTTTTGATAAAGATATTCCTCTATTAAAAATAGTAAATGGATAAGCTTCATTATTTAATAAATACCATAGTGACATAGTTCTAGCACATCTACCATTAACATCAAAATATGGATGAACATAGACAAAATAAAAATGAATTATCTGTGAATCTATAAATGCTTCTAAATTATCTTTAGGATCTGCTTCTTCAATGAATTTAAATAAATCGTCCATTGCTTTTTCTATTGTTTCAGGTGGCATACCTTTATCAAAAGTAGCAGGAAATGGTCCTATTTGATCATCTAGAATAGCAACATCTTTTGTTCTATAGTATTCTCCCATATTTTCTTGTGAATATTCATCTAATAAATTGTTACTAAGAATAGAATATAATTTTTTTAAACTTTTTTTAGATAAAATACTATTTAGTAATATATAACGATAAGCATTATATAAATTAATAATTCTAGCATTTGTTTCATTTAAATGACTAGTTCTATTTTCAATTACTTCATCTATATTACTTAAATCATCGTGTAAGCCTTCAATGGCATTATTAGTTTTTATTTCTAATGATAATAACATTTTTCTAGCAAAATGAAAATCATCCATAAATGGTTCTTCTTCTAACAAAGCTTCTATTTCTTTTTTTATTTTCCATATTCTTGATTTATTATAGAAGAAACATCTTCCTTTTTCATTTCTTAAATTAATTTTTTCAAAACCGAACATATAAATCCCCTATTCTTTTTTAGTATATTAAATATACCAAAGCTTTTTATTATTCTTTCTTACTTCTTTTATTATCCCTCCACCTAGACATTCTTCATCTTTATAAAATACACAAGCTTGCCCTGGAGTTACTGCTTTTACTCCTTGTGGATATTTTACTAGCACTTCATCTTCTTGCCATTCTAGCTCTACTGGAATGTCTTTTTGACGATAACGAAATTTTGCTGTACAATTCGTTATTTTTTCAGTAGCTAAATAATTAATACTATCAACAAGACAAGAAGTACTAATTAAATAATCATTATCTTCTCCTAAACAAATATATAAAATATTTTTTTCTAAGTCTTTGCCAACAACAAACATTTTATCTTCTGTTCCACCTATATTAAGTCCTTTTCTTTGGCCAATAGTATAGTTCATCAAGCCAATGTGTTTACCAATAGTTTCTCCTGTTTCAATATTAATAACATCTCCTGGTTTAGCTGGAAGGTAATTCTTTAAGAAGTTTTTAAAGTTTCTTTCTCCTATAAAACAGATACCAGTAGAGTCTTTTTTGGTGGCTGTTACTAAGTTGTTTTCTTCTGCTATTTTTCTTACTTCACTTTTTTGCATGTCACCTATTGGAAATAAAACATTTTCAAATTGTTTTTTAGATACTTGTGATAAGAAATAAGTTTGATCTTTATTGGAGTCAACTCCTCTTAAGAGTTTACCGTCTTTAAGTCTTGCATAGTGACCAGTAGCAATATAATCTGCACCTAACTTTCTTGCTTCATTCGCAAACATATCAAATTTTATGTATTTATTACACATAATATCAGGGTTTGGAGTTCTACCATTTTTTAATTCATCTAAGAAGTATGTAAATACATAATCCCAATATTCTTTGACAAAATCTTTACGATAAAGAGGAATATTTAGTTTTTCACATACTTTCTTGGCATCTTCATAGTCTTCTTCTTGAGGACAAATACCAGAATCTGTAGTTGGACCATTTAATTCTCCATCAGCAAGAGAATCCCAATTACGCATAAATAAACCAATTACCTCATATCCTTGTTGTTTTAAGATAATAGCCGCAACACTACTGTCTACTCCTCCACTCATACCAATTACAACTTTTTTCATATAATCATCCACTCTTTTCACAACCGCTTTATTTTACCACTTTTTTCCATGTTTTTCAAGAATACGAATACATTTCTTGGACAAACATAGATCTTGTAATTTTTTTGCAAATTAAAAAAAACTATAAATGAAAATTTGTAGGTGGAACGGGAAAAATGGTTGATTTACATAGAATGAATAATCCCGATTTATATCAAATTGAAGAACATATTTAAAATAAAACATTAGCTGTTTCTCTTCAAATAAAATTAGTTGAAGCCTAGATAGAAATACATAGTGATATTTCTAACAATTAACGATTTTGTAATTATCTACAAAAAAAATTTTTAAAAATATTTTTCACTCT
>CALCBO010000088.1 GCA_937897245.1 uncultured Caryophanales bacterium
CCAAAGAATACTTTTCTTCTTTAGGTTATAAAGTAAAGTTATCTAAGAATATATTTAAATCTATTAGAGGTCGTAGTGCTTTAGCTAAAGAAAGAGCTCATGAATTGAATAAAATGATTAAAGATAAAAATATAGATGTTTTAATATGTGCAGCTGGTGGAGAATTCTTAGTAGAAATATTACCTTATGTAGATTTTGAATTGTTTAGAGAAAATCCAAAACTAATTGCAGGATTTTCTGATCCTACAGGTATTTTGTATCCATTAACTACTAAATATGATATCGCAACTATTTATGGTAATAATTTTGCTGCTTTTGGGGAAATACCTTTTAATAAGAGTCATCAAGATTTTCTAAATATTATTACTGGTAATCTAATTAAAGAAGAAAATTATCCATTTTATGAAGAAGAAAGATATGAAAAGATTACAGGACTTGAAGGTAGTAATTTGACAGAAAAGGTTTATTGGAATATTCTAGAGGGAAATAAAGTTGATATTACTGGAAGAATTATTGGAGGTTGTTTTGATATTATTTCAGAATTAGCTGGTACTAAGTATGATGGAATAGATAGTTTTTTAGAAAAATATAGGGAAGATGGAATTATTTGGTACTTTGATAATTGTGAATTAAGTATGGAAGAGACAATAAGAACTCTTTGGAAGTTTAATGAATTAGGATACTTTAAATATACAAAGGGAATAATATTTGGAAGATTCGGAGTTACTAATTCTTTTTATGATTATGATGTAGATAGTATGTTAAAAGATAGTGTTTTGAATGACTTGGACATTCCAATTATTTATGATGCAGATATTTCTCATAAAGCTCCATGTCTTACTATTATTAATGGTAGTATAGCTCATGTTATATGTGAAGATGGATGTGGAAGCATAGAATTTGAATTAAAATAAAAAGGAGTATAGTTATGTATGAAGATGAAGAAACTACAAAGTTAATGCATACAATGATGATAGATCAAGATAGTGAAGAAGATATCGTAGAAAATATTGAAGAGTTTGAAGATAGACTTGATTATTTAGATATAGATGATGAGAAGAAAAAAGAATTGAGGCATCTGTGTCAAGAAATAAAAAAAGAAGAAGATGAGAAGACAAGAAGTTATTTATTTGATTTATTACAAAAAGAACTAAATTAATGGAAGTGATAGAGTGAAATTAATAATTGAAAATCTAGTTAAGAATTATGATGAAAAAGAAGTGTTAAAAGATATTGATTTTACTTTTGAAGAAGGAAAAATATATGGATTATTAGGAAGAAATGGAGCCGGTAAAACTACCTTTTTTAATGCTTTAAATGATGATATAGAAGTTAATAGTGGGAAGTTTTATCTAGAAGATGAATTTGGTAGGAATAAATTAAAATCAAAGGATATAGGTTATGTTATATCTACTCCAATTGTTCCTGAGTTTTTAACAGGAAGAGAATTTTTACAGTTTTATTTAGATATTAATGAAGATAAAATAAATGATAAGAAATCGGTAGATGAGTATTTTGAAATGGTAAAAATAGATAAGGAAGATCAAAATCTATTATTAAAAGATTATTCTCATGGAATGAAAAATAAAATACAAATATTAATTAATATAATATCTAGACCTAAAGTAATATTGTTAGATGAGCCTTTAACATCTTTAGATATTGTAGTTCAAGAAGATATGAAGAGATTACTAAAAACGTTAAGAGAAGGGCATATAATTATTTTTTCTACACATATTTTAGAATTAGCGACTGATTTATGTGATGAAATAGTTATTTTAAATAATAAGAAATTAGAAGTAGTAGAAAGAGATAATTTAAATACTAAGAAATATCGAGAAAAAATAATTAGAGAATTAAGGGATAGAGAAGATGAAAAGTAATTTTTTAAGGACATTGAAAATAGATACAGTATATTCTGTTAATTCTTTTATTTATAGTTTAAGAAAATTACCAATACTTAAAGATTTATTTACTAATGATATTTATAGTAGTAAAGTATTAAAAAAAATAGTTGGGATAATTGGAATTATTTTTTCTTTAGGTAGAATGTTTTTGTTTAAATTTGTTTATTTTTTTGCTTTATATTATATTTCATTAAAATGTTATAAAGATGTTGATAGAGGATTTATTCATTTGTTTTTTTCTTTAACAATACTTGGGATGTTTATTAATAATAAATTATTAACTACTAGTAAAAAGAAATATTTCTCATTATTATTATTTGATATGGATGGGGGAGATTTCTTAAAAAGTAGTTTATGGTGGAATAGTATTCAATCATTAATATTTAATTGTTTATGTTTTTTAGTTTTTTTAGGTACTATGCATTATTCTTTATTAATTGTTTTATTATTGTTAATACTTATTTGTTTTGGAAGATTTATAGGTGAGAGCTTAAATATAATGTTTTATCGTAAATATCATTATGTTTGGTATGTTAATACTGTTTTATACATTATAGTATTAGGATGTGGATTAGGACTATGTTTATTACCTTTTTTAAATATATATGTATCATTTGAAATTATTTTGGGAGTGACAGTAGTATTTGTTTTATTGGGAATAATATCTTTAAAACATTTATATTCAATAGATGATTATAAAACAATATATAAAAGATTAAATCAGATTAGTGAGACAATGAATTCTAAGAATCAAAATGATTATTTTAGACAGAATATGGTATCAGTAAGAGATAAAGATAAAGAAATATCTTTAAAAAAGTTAAAAGGTAAAAATGGGTATGAATTATTTAATACTATATTTTTTGAAAGACATAGAGAAATACTTATGAGAAGTGCTAAGAATTATAGTATTGTGTTAATAATAGTTTATATTGTATTATTTTACTTAGTATGTACCGATATACATTATAAGACTTCTATTGTGGCGGTTTTTAGTAATCATTTAGCTTGGTTTATATTAATTATGTATTTTGTTAATAGAGGAAGTATAGTTACTCAAGCAATGTTTTTTAATTGTGATCATGCTATGTTAAGATATAATTTTTATAGAGCTCCTAGTACTTTGCTTGGATTATTTCAAAAGAGATTAAAAACTATGATTAAAGTTAATTTAATACCAGCTTTAGTTATTGGAATTGGTAATTCTTTATTATTTTATTATTTACAATTTGATTGGTTAATTATAATTACTTCATTTTTATTTATAGTGTTACTTAGTATTTTTTATTCTACACATTATTTGGTAATATACTATTTATTACAGCCTTATAATAAGAAAATGGAAATGAGAAAGATTAGTTATTCTATAGTTACTATTCTTACTTATTTTATAGCTTATATTTTAACTCATTTATTAATAAATTCTGTTTTATTATCAATGGTAGGAGTGTTATGTACTATTGTTTATATTGGACTTAGTTTGCTTTTAGTATATAGGTTTGCGCCTAGAACATTTCATTTGTGATTATTTGTTTTGGGAAAAGTTGTAATTTGACAAAATTGGTATTTTAGAGTATCATAGAGTCATCAATTAATGCATTGAGGTGAATTATATTGAGAAGAGGAAAGTTAATTAGTGGACTGACATTTATGGTTGGTATTATGATGATTTCAGTTGGTATTTTTATTGGAAATAGTCAATCACAAACTATGAATACTACAGAAATTCAAGAATTTGATATTAAGAATATGGCAGCTAGTGCTAAGATGACAATGAAAGATGAAGTTAAAGATGATAAAAAAGATACTAATGAAGAAAATGTTTTATTAACTGAAGTTGAAATGGAGACTGCTCCAGCATCAGTTATTATTCCTCCACGAGTTGAAGTGTATGAGAGTATGACTATGGAAGAGTTAGCTGAGAAGCTTAATCGAAGTTTAGGTGGAATATTAGCTGGTCATGGAGATATAATAGCTTCACATAGTTTAGAAATAGGTGTTGATCCTTATATAGCTGCTGCTATTATGATTCATGAAACTGGTAATGGTACTAGTAGTATAGCTAATAATTGCTTTAATTTTGGTGGACAAAAGGGAGTAGGTTGTGGTGCTTATAAAAGATATGAATCAGCAGAAGCTGGGTTAGTTGGAATTATTGATAATCTATATAAAAATTATTATGCATATGGGTTAACTACTGTAGAATCTATTGGTCATAGATATGCTGAGAGCGGTGAATGGCCTGCGAAGATTAATTGGTATATAGGAAAAATAAGAGAGAGTTAGAACTACATTTAGTAGTTTTTTTCTTTGATTTTGGTTATTTGACAATTATTTTTAATCATAGTAAAATAAAACATGAATTGATTGGCACACTATTCTAGTCAATAACTTTATTAGGAAGACGAGCTTAAAAATTCGTTAAAGGGCACATCGATGAAACCTCTGGTGTTTGCTTCTTACGCCCAGTTTGGGGTGAATGCTGGAGATGAGGATTTTGGGCGACTCGTAATGGCATACGAATCACGACCCACTATCCGTGGAGACCGGTTCTTGTGGTTTTAATAATTACGAAACTGGATAAAACCTGTATTGTGGTGAAAGCTATGTACAGTGTAGCCTGTCTTGCGTGAAAGTTTTGGGATGAATGATCTTTCTTTGATACGAAGTAGGCCACTTCGACTAAGAATTGCCTTCTGAAATTACTTTTGCAAAAAAGAACTATTAATAAAGAATTGGTGAGGAAATCTTCTAGGGTGTTTTCCAGATAGGATTGCAGGGG
>CALCBO010000089.1 GCA_937897245.1 uncultured Caryophanales bacterium
CTGAACTTGCTGCACATTATGTAGAAAGAATTTCTCCTTTAGGAAGTGTTTTATATGGACTAAATGAAGGAGATACCTTTGAATTAAGAAGAAATCATTTACCTAGATTACAAGGAATGGTTACTAGAGTATATAATTATCGTGATAATAGACAAGTAAAGATAAAACAAAAAGAATTTGCTTGATATTGTTAGATAAGATATAATTAGAAAAAGTAGAGGGGATTATATGAAAATAAAATATACATTATTAAAAGAAGAAAAAGAAACAGGTGCTAGACTTGGTAAAGTTAAAACTAATTATGGAACTTATGATACACCAATGTTTATGCCAGTAGGTACTAGAGGAACAGTAAAGTCTTTAGCTCCTGAAGAATTAAAAGATGCACATAGTGGTATTATTTTAGCTAATACTTATCATTTATGGTTAAGACCTGGAGAAGATATTGTAGCCTACTGTGGAGGTCTTCATAAATTTATGAATTATGATGGACCAATACTAACTGATAGTGGTGGCTATCAAGTATTTTCTCTAGCTAAAAATAAAGAAAAAGATATTACTGAAGAAGGAGTTATATTTAAAAGTCATATTGATGGTAAAAAGCTATTATTAACTCCTGAAAAATCAATTGAAATACAAAATAAATTAGATAGTGATATAGCAATGAGTTTTGATGAATGTCCAGCAGCTAGTGCAACATACGATTATTTAAAAAATAGTATTGAAAGAACTCTACGTTGGGCAGAAAGAGGAAAAAAAGTACATAATAATCCTAATCAAGCTCTTTTTGGTATAGTTCAAGGTGGACCTTATGAAGACTTAAGAAAGTATTCTGCTATTGAAACTGTTAAAATGGATTTTGATGGTTATAGTGTTGGTGGTGTCGCTAACGATGGTGAAAGTAAAGAAGATATGTATAACGCAGTTCGTTTTTCAACTAAATATCTTCCTAAAGATAAATTACGTTATCTAATGGGAGTAGGTGAGCCAGTAGATATTTTAGAAGGAGTAGAATTAGGAATTGATATCTTCGATTGCGTTTTACCAACTCGTATAGCTCGTCATGGACAAGCATTTACTAGAGAAGGAAAAATAAATCTAAATAATGCTAAATTTATAAAAGATTTAGGCCCAGTAGAAGAAGGATGTGACTGTTATTGTTGTAAGAACTATTCTAGAGCCTATGTTAGACACTTAATACATGTAGGTGAAACATTAGGAGGAAGACTATTATCAATTCATAATATTCGTTTCTTAATACGTTTAACAGAAGAAATAAGAGAAGCTATTAAAGAAGATTGCTTCTTAGACTATAAAAGATCATTCTTAGAAAAATATCAAAGTAAAAAGAAATAGAGAAAAACTCTTAAATATAAAAAATAGGCTTATTGTCACAAGAAGATTCAACTACTTTAGAATCTTCTTTTTTTTCATCTAAAGAAGTATTATTATCACTTGTACTATTTAAATTATTAGCTATTTTTAATAATGTTTTAGCATTAGTGAAAATAGGTTTTACTTGATAAAATATGGGTATAGCTTGATTAATAACTCCTAAAGTTTTTTGTGTACTATCCAAAAGAGTGCCCCATTTTATACCTTTTATTAATTCAATTCCTTTTCCCAATACACTAGGATTTGTATATGGATACATAATTCACCTCTTTATCACTATTATATGTCAAGTAGGTAAAATGTTTAATTTTATGTTCCAAATTAACCCTGAATGTGATAAAATTATTGATATAGTAGAGTAAAAAGAAAGGGTTATAATATGCTAGGTAAAAAGAATAAAGACAACAAACAAATAGAAGTATTAGAAGAAGATAATACAACTACGTCTAATACTAATAATATGAATAGTGCTAATCCATATTTAAATCAAAACTATCCTAATAATAATCAAGGCTCTACTACTAATAATAGTCAAACAATGAATAATCCTACTCAGGCTTCAGAAGTTAATCTTCCTGATAGTCCATCTGCTATAGAAGAAAATAGGGAAAAAGTAAGGAGACCAACCCACGATTATCGTTATGTTATCATAAATGATGCTGGTAAAAAAGAAAACGGTACATTTGAAGCTGAAAGTGAAAATGATGTAAGAAACTTTTTATTAGCTCAAAACTATCAAGTACTAGAAGTTCACCCACGTGGAAAACTAGACGTAGATCTAGGAGTTAGTAAATTTACTGCAAATGATTTATCATTCTCTCTAACACAATTATCAACATATTTAAAAGCCGGTATTCCACTAGCAGATTCTGTACGAATTCTTGCTAAACAATCAAGAAAGGCTGGCGTAAAAAAGAGTTTTAATCAATTGGTATATCAATTGCTAAAAGGAGAAAGCTTATCAGATGCAATGTTAATGCAAAAAAAAGTATATCCTAAATTATTAGTAAACATGGTAAAAACAGCTGAAATGACTGGAGATTTACCATCTATCTTAGATGATATGGCTGAATATTATACTTCTATGGATCAAACTAGAAAACAAATGAAATCAGCTATGACTTATCCCTTAGTTGTTTTAACTATAGCTATAGGTGTCTTAATATTTATGCTTACTTATTTAGTACCACAATTTACTGCTATGTTTGAAGAAAATGGAGCAGAGCTTCCAGCCTTAACAGTATTTATTGTAAATACCAGTAATTTTCTTAAAAAAAATTGGCTAATTATTATTTTAGTAATATTGGTAGTAGTATTTACTCTGATTCAATTATATAAGAAAGTCCAAAAGTTTAGAGAAATGGTTCAAATAACTCTGATGCATATTCCAGTCTTTAAAGATATAATTATTTATAATGAGATTGCTAATTTTACTAAAACTTTTGCTTCTCTCTTAAACCATGGTGTATTTATTACCGATAGTATGGAAATATTATCTAAAATAACTAATAATGAGGTTTATAAAAAGATTATAAATAATACTCTAGAAAATCTAGGAAAAGGTGATTCAATTTCAATGGCTTTTAAAGGACAATGGGCTATACCAGTTGTTGCATATGAAATGATTTTAACTGGAGAATCAACTGGACAATTAGGATCAATGATGGAAAAAGTCGCAGCCCACTTCCAAATGTTACATAAAAATGTAATAGATCAAATGAAAAGCTTAGTAGAACCATTCTTAATATGTTTCTTAGCTGGAATCGTTGGTGTAATACTATTATCAATTATTCAACCAATGTTCTCAATTTATAGTCAAATAAAATAAAAGGAGGTATCAATATATGAATATATTATATATAATTATCTTCTTTATTTTTGGCTTGTTTTTTGGTTCTTTTTTTACTGTAGTTGGATTAAGACTTCCTAAAGGAGAAGACTTCATCTTTAATCGCAGTACTTGTGATAATTGTCATCATAAATTATCTTTATTAGATATGATTCCCATCTTATCTTATATATTTTTAAGAGGAAAATGTAGATATTGTAATAGTAAAATAGACGACTTATCAACTCATATGGAATTAATTACTGGAATACTATTTGCCTTAAGTTACTATGTTTTTGGATTCTCTTATGAATTATTAATTATTTTAGGATTAATTTCTATGTTAATAATATTATCAGTATCGGATATTACTTATCTAATAATACCAGATGAAGTATTAATCTTCTTTTCAGGGTATTTCTTAATAGTAATAGCTATTACTAATGATGTTATGACTGCTTTATTTTCAATATTATCAGGTATAGCCTTATTCTCAGTAATGTATGGAATTATGTTATTAGGTAATTTCTTATTTAAAAAAGAAACTTTAGGTGGAGGAGATATTAAATTAATGTTTGTCTTTGGGCTTATTATTCATCCTTTAGTAGGCTTAATAGGAATATTCTTAGGTAGTATTTTAGCTTTACCTATATCTTTATTATTACTATATAAGAATAATCAAAGATTAGTTCCTTTTGGACCATTTTTATTAATAAGTTTTACTTTACTATATTTTACTCAAATTAATTTTCAATTAGTATTAGATTATATAAGATTATTATAGAAAGGTGATTAGATGTTTAGTCGTAAGTTTTCATCAACAATTCGTAAAAAGAAAAGAATACTAATAAGTATTCTAACTCTTTTAGTAATAACTCTAGGACTAGGATATTCAGCTTTTTCTAGTAATTTTTCTTTTTTAGGTTCTCTAGATGTTTCTGGTTACATGGAACCAACTCTTTATAATGTACTAAGAAAAGAAGCTGTAACAGGAGGACTAGCTAGAGAGTATACTGGGTCTCATGGAGACTCAATAGACCCAACTAAATCGACTGAAAAGATATATCACTGGTATGCAACAAATAATGACGAAGGTACTGAAATTCAGAATAAAAATAATGTTATTTTTGCAGGTCAATGTTGGCAGATGATTAGAACAACAGATACTGGTGGTGTAAAGATGATTTACAATGGTGAAGCAGAAAACAATCAGTGTCTTTCAACTCGTGGTAATCATGTAGGGTATGCATCTCGTACTTCACAAAGTTTAAATTCAAACTACTGGTATGGAACAGATTATACCTATGATAAAACAAATAATGTATTTAGTATAGCCGGAACAACAGAACAAACTACTTGGAGTGAGGCTAATGCACCTGGATTAATTGGGAAGTATACATGTAAACAAACAACCGAAGCTGGAACTTGTGCAACTCTCTATCTAGTAGAATCTTACTATAATACAACAAGTGGGTATGTAATACCATTAAATTCAAATTCAAATTATTCACAATTTGGAACATTACAGTTTAATGAAGCTATTTCCTCTCCTGCAGATGTAGGATATATGCATAATGAAAGATATGAACCTCAATACAAAAGTTTAAAAGCTGGTGAAGGTATTATTTCAAGCTCAACTCTTAATACAACATATTGGTATGCTGATTCTGTAACATGGGGTAGTCCAACTGCTAACAGATATAATTTAGATAATCCATATCAAATTAGTTCTTCAGCTGATTATTCAAGCTTAGTAGGAAAATATACTTTTAGTAACACATCACAAGATTATACAAGCTCAAATGTATATTATATTGCGGCAGTAAATGGTTCTACAATGTACTCTATTCAGTTAAGTAATTCTGGTAATCATACTTTATCAGATTTTAATCATACATACACTTATGGAGATAGCTACACTGATAATGGCGATGGAACCTATACCGTAACAAATCGAGATGAATCTAATCCAGTAACAATTAATAGAAGTGACTGGTATACAAGTTATAGTAATTTAGGAGCTGATAAATACGTCTGTAAGAATGCAGTTAATAATACTTGTAGTGATTTATGGTATACAACAAGCACTTCAGAAACTACAATGAATTTTATTAGAGTCTCAAAAAACTATAAATATTCAAAAAGCTTTGAATATAAACTAGATCCAGATGATAATACATATAAATACTTTTTAGATGATACAACTTCAACTACTTTTTGGAATATAAATGATAGTACTAATAAAACAAGTTTAAATAATGCTCATTATACTTGTTGGAATGAAGAGGGAAAATGTACTACTATTTCATATATATATTATTTCAGAGGCACTACTACATATTATATTGATATAGCAGATGGTAAAAGTGTAAATGATGCTAAGAATGAGATGTTGTATAATATTGATGTGAATCAGATTAACTCTACAATCAAGACAGGAGTAGATGAATGGTATAAACATTATTTATTGAACGATTATGATGATTACATTGAAGATACAATTTTCTGCAATGATAGAAGTCAAAACAACTCTGATACAAATGGTTGGAATCCAAATGGAGGTAGTTTATCAACTGATATGTATTTTATTGAGTCAAATCTAACTAGTGATTTGAGTTGTACACTTGAAACAGATAAATTTAGTATTTCAAATAATTTAGCACAGCTTAATTATAAAGTAGGATTAATAACTTTGCCAGAAATGAGCATTTTAAATAATGGTTATGCTCGAAAAACTGGTCAAGAGTATTGGTTGTTTTCGCCTGGAAAATATGTGCACCAGGTTGTTTATGGTTATAGTGTGAGTTATGTTGGTGTTATAGGTACCATCTTCCGTAGCTATGATTCTCTTGGTGTCCGTCCGTCAGTTTCTTTGACACAAGGCACAGAATATTCATCTGGAGATGGAAGTATGGAATCCCCATATTTTATTGGAGAAGTATATAATATTACAAACTCTAATAG
>CALCBO010000090.1 GCA_937897245.1 uncultured Caryophanales bacterium
TCCATATACACTCTTAATTACTTTATTTGGAATAGTAAATATATATCCTGAAAATTGATTAATATCTTTTATAGTAAGATATCCAAAATAGAATAATAAACTTATAATATCATTTCTATTAAAAGTAGTTTTTTCAGAATAATTAACTACTAAATTAGATACTATTTCTTCATTATCGAATATATCAGCTAATATTTCTTTATAATCTCCTAACGATATAATTTTCTTAAGTTGTGAATAATTAGTAATAATATTACTATCTAATAAATCTTCTGGACCATCTCCTGTATCAACTAAACTTTTTACATAATACATCGTAAGAGTTGGATTAAATACTAATTCTTTTTCTTTTCTAGTAAAACAATATCCATCATAATTCTCTAACATTTCCTTAAAGTGTTTTTCATTATCGGGAATATCCTTCAATAATATTTTTACTTCATCATGAGTTAAGGCAGTCATACTATTAAATCTAAAATCAGTAGTAATATTAGTCGCAATATTAAATCCACTTGTCATAGAGTCTAGTGATATACTACATACACCTGTAATAAATACTCTATCAACTATACCAATTCCACAATACCCTTTAATCCTTGCATAAAAAGCTTTGATAAATCCTTCATTTCCTAGTATTTTTCTAAACATATCTACATTATTAGAAAGAATAGAATTAGTAAAATTATCATATTCATCTATCATTATATATAATTTATTATCTAATTTTTGACTCTTAAAAAAAGTAATAAAACTAGAAAATAACTCTGCTGGAGCTAAATCAATATCAAGTTCAAAGTTAAAACCATACCGTATTAAAAAATCATTAATACCATCATATAATCTAATTAAAAAATTCTTAAAAATATCATCTATATTATTAGTAACTGTCATACCACTAAAATCAAATTTTAGTACATAATAATTATTTTTATTAGGAGTTGGATTATTATATACATATGTATTTTTAAATAGAGTATCAAACTTATCTTTACTACTAATATCATAGTAATAATACATCATAGAAGTAAATAATGTTTTTCCAAATCTTCTGGGTCTGTGATAAATAATATAATGTGAATTATTTTCTATTTTTTCCAAATACATTGTCTTATCAACATAATAATAATCTTCTTTTATTGATTTATAATCACTTATTCCATATGGTATTTTCATTAATCTCAACTCCCTTTTTGTTAACTATAAGATAACATATTTTTTCAAAAAACAAAAGAAGCAATAAAACTAATAATTTACATGTAAAGAAAAAAATAGAACTATCTAGTTCTACTTATATAAATTATGTAAATCAGTTCCTGATTTATCTTCATTTTGAGCTTCTTCTTCTTGTTTTATTACTTCATCACTTTTTACTTTTTTAACTTCTTTTGGTTTTGGAGGATTTACTTTTAATTCATGTTCTCTCTCTTTTGCTAGTTGTTTATTATACTTTTTATATCCTTGACGAAGATCATCTCCATCAAAATTTTCATATCTGTTGGTAAATAAAAAATTAAGAAGAAATAAAATCAATAAAACAAATCCTATACCACCTAAAAAATATAATAAATATCTAGCTTGATCATTAATAGAAGTATTCTTAGGTATACCAATTTCTTTTATACTTTGATCAACATATTCTTCACTACCTGTTACTCGGCAATTAATATTATCATTTAATACAGCTATATATTTTATTTCATTAATTTTATGTTTTTTCGCAAGATATCTAGAATTAATAGAAATAGTATAAGGTTTTTCTTCCTTACTATTTAACATATCATCTTTACTACAATAATTAATAGTACCTATATTTTTCTTTTCATTATTAAATAAAGCAATACTAATACTCATTGGTTTAGTTTCATCAGATATGTTTTTAACATTTGTAAAAGTAACTTGTCCACTATCATATGATAATTCTTGATAACTAAAATTATCAGTTACAATAGTAGTTTTTATCCCATGAGGGATTAGCTCCTTTAATTCATAATTAGCTGCATTTA
>CALCBO010000091.1 GCA_937897245.1 uncultured Caryophanales bacterium
TAATATAATAACCTTTTTAAATAATCTATAAAAGAATAAACTTCCAAATAATGAGTTTTATTTTTTATCAAGATAAATTAAAATAATTTTATGATGCTTTATTATTTTATTCATCAGGCGAGAATCATGGATTATTTCTATTAGTATTTTTTGCTTTCTATATTATAATGGTTATAGTTAGTTTTCAAATTGTTGATAAGATATCTAATATTCAACAAAACTTAAATAATAATTTATCTACAGGAGTATTGAGTCTTGATGATACAGGACAATTAACATATCAGCCGGTTTCCGCAAGTGTTAATGAGATTAATTATTGTCCAGTTTGTGGGTCCCTTGTTAAAGGCTATAATTATTGTCCATCTTGTGGATTTAAGTTAAAGTAGCTCTTTTTGAGCTTTTTTCTTTTGTTATTTTAAGAGTTATAGTATAATATTGATAATAGATTTAGTGAAGGAGGACATATTGTGATAATATTATCGTTAGATTCAAGAGTTGATTCATTAAAGTTTGATTTATTTGAGATGCGTGATGAATCACTAATAGCAAGTGGTTTATTTGAAAGAATTGGAATGGAAGATAGTAGATATCGTTTTTCTTATCAAGGACAGATGATTACTGAAGAATTATTGTTAGAAAACCATACAGAAGTAATTAAAACTTTATTAGAAAAATTAGTTGATTTAGAAATAATATCTAATATTGAAGATATAAAAGGAATAGGACATAGAGTTGTTCAAGGTACTAATCATTATACTGAGAGTGTTATAATTAATGATAAAGTTTTAAGTGATTTAGAACAATTTAATGAATTTCTTCCTTTACATAATAATGGGGCTGTTATGGGGATAAAAGCTTTTAGGGAGGTATTACCTAATATAGTTATGGTTTGTGTTTTTGATACTGCTTTTTATCAAAATATGAGTCCTTTGAATTATTTGTATCCAGTCCCTTATAAATGGTATACTAAGTATGGTGTTCGTAAATATGGTTTTCATGGAATGAGTCATCAGTTTATTACTAATGAAGTAAAAGAATTATTAAAACGTGATAACTTTAAACTAATTAGTTGTCATGTAGGAAATAGTGGTAGTGTTTGTGCTATTTCTAATCTGAAATGTGTTAATACTTCAATGGGATTTACTCCTTTAGCAGGAGTTATGACTGGTACTAAGAGTGGTACAGTTGATCCTTCAATTATTCCTTATATTATGGAAAAAGAAGGTAAAAATGCTGGTGAAGTAATTGATGATTTAAATTTTAATAGTGGGTTATTAGGATTAAGTGAATATAGTTGTGATATAAAGGATTTTGTTGATAACTATGAAAATTTATCAGAACAAGCTATTGTTGCGGAGAGGATGTTTGTTAGGGAATTAGTTAATTATATTGCTCAGTATTATGTATTATTAAGTGGTTTAGATGTCTTAGTTTTTACAGGTAATGTATTAGAAAATGATGTTACTATTAGACGTGAAGTATGTGAGAATTTAGCTTGTTTAGGAGTAAAAATAGATTTAGATAGAAATAATAAAGTTGGGGAGATAACTAAAATAAGTGCTGATGATTCTAAAATTTTAGTTTATGTTATTCCAACTAATGAAGAATTAATGATTGCGAAAGAGACACAAGATTTAATAAGTAGATAGGAAATGTAGTATGTATAATGATTTGTTTAAAAAGATAAAAGATTATGAGACAATTGTGATAGCGAGACATATTGGAGTAGATCCAGATGCTTTATGTAGTCAATTGGCATTAAGAGATTCAATTAAACTTACTTTTCCAGAAAAGAAGGTTTTAGCAGTAGGAACAGGTAGTGTTAAGTTTTTGGCTTTTGGTAAATTAGATAAATTAGAAAAAGATTCTAATTCTTTGTTGATTGTATGTGATACACCTGACCAAAAAAGAGTTGATTCAGTTAAAGTATCTGATTATATTGATTCAATTAAAATAGATCATCATCCTTTTGTAGAAAAGTTTTGTAATTTAGAAATAATACAAGATAGTAAAACTTCAACTTGTGAGATAATAATGGATATTATTAAGAATACTCCATTAAAATGTGATTCTAATATTTCAGAATTGTTATATATGGGGTTAGTTTCTGATTCCAATAGATTTTTATTTAATAGTTGTACTGCTGATACTTTTTCATTAGTATCTGAGTATATCAAAGAATATCCTTTTGATTTATTAAAAGCTTATGAGAAGCTTTATTTAAGGCCTTTAAATGAAATACGTTTAGAAGGATATATAGCAGTCAATATGATAGTTACTGATAATGGATTAGGCTATATTATTATTGATGATGATATTATAGAATCTTATGGTGTTGATAGTGCCTCAGCGGGTAATATGATTAATAATTTTAATTTTATTAAAGAAGTATTTGTTTGGGTTACGGTAACAGAAGATGTAAAAAATAAGCAGTATCGTATTTCAATTCGTTCAAGAGGTCCAGAAATTAATAAAGTTGCAGAAAAATATAATGGTGGTGGACATAAATATGCATCAGGAGTTAGAGTAAAGACAGTAGAAGAAGCTCTTGAAGTGATTAAAGCTTTAGATTTGGAACTTGCAAAATACCAAAGAGGATTAAAAGAGGTGATTTAATTATGGTAATTAGAGAAGCTAATTTAGATATTATGGCAACTAGGAGAAGTCAGTATCCAGATGATGGAAAACCAGAATTTTTATTAGTAGGTAGGAGTAATGTAGGTAAAAGTAGTTTTATTAATTCTATTTTAGGACGTAAAAATTTAGCTTATACTTCAGCTAAACCTGGAAAAACACAAACTTTAAATTTTTATG
>CALCBO010000092.1 GCA_937897245.1 uncultured Caryophanales bacterium
TACATCGGTCGTATATTGTTCAAAAAAGCAAGATTCGAATGATTGACAGAGGACGAATTGTGTTTAACAAAGAGTATATTCCTATATCTGACAGCTATAAACAAGAGCTTCAAAACTATCTAAATGAGCATTCGGTCTGATAATTCCGTGATTTTGAAGAAAAAAAAAGAATTTTTTATCTTCTTTTTTTGATGATTGCATTTTAAGAAATACTACTAATGCTATTACTATAGCTATTAATATGATTGATAATAGTCTTACTTTCATAGATATAGAAGAAGATAAAACATATCAAGAAATGTATCAAGTATTATCTATGGAAGAACAAGAAAAAGTAACACAGTATCTTAAAGGTTTAATTCAACAGAATAATACTACTATGATAACTAATCTTATACCAAATCAAAGTATGAAAGATACTATAATTCTAATGAAATCTTGTGATATAGATAATCTATTCTTATTAAAGGCTAAATTAGAAGAACAATATGACAAATTATCATTATTAAATGAATATATAGATATTCATTTAACTGAATCTAATCCTAATGATTCTTATACTATAGCTAGTTTCACAGATGTATTAACAGAAGAAGAATTAACATTTCTAATAAATAATGATATACGTAGATTAAAACTATCTATTTCTAAAACACAAAGTGAATTAAACTTAAAAATAGATTTATGTGATTATGTATTATTCTGTCTAAGTAATAAAAGAAGGCCAATATCACAAACTGATGATAGAGAAATAGAATTATTTAATATGTATAATACTATTAGAAGAAGAATATCTAAAACTAATTTTACTTTAATAAATAATTATTTAAATACTCCTGAAATAATAAAAGGAACAGAAAAACAAATAGTAATAAATGCTAATAGTAAAAAAAGATAGTAAACACTTAAAAATGTTTACTTTTTCTATTGACCAAAAAAACATCTTATTATAATATGAATATATGAACAATTATTCATACGAAGGTGATAATATGAAAATACATAGTAAAGAATTATTAGTAGGTTTAAGTGAATTTTATAAAATATTTGGAGATCCTACTAGATTAAGAATATTAGATGTTTTAATTAATAAACCATTATGTGTAAATGAAATTAGTGATATCTTAAATATTTCTCAATCAGCTGTTTCTCATCAATTAAAACATTTACGTTCTTCTAACTTAGTAAAAACTAAAAAGATAGGTAAAAAAGTATATTATAGTATTAGTGATGAACATATAGAAATAATCTTAAAATATGGCCTAGAACATATCTCGGAGGTGATTTAGTTGAAAAAGTTTTTAAATTATGACTTATTAAGAATAATACTAAGTATTATTATCTTACTATTATCATTTATTATACCTAATAATTATAATCTCTATTTATTAATCACAAGCTATGTAATAATATCTTATAAAATATATCTTAAAGCACTAAAAAATATTTTAAAAAAAGATTTCTTTGATGAAAACTTTCTAATGATAATAGCGACTATTGGAGCATTCTTTATTGGTAGTCATTTAGAAGCTGTTTTAGTAATGTTATTATTTGAAATAGGTGAATATTTATCTGATTTAGCTGTTAGTAAAAGTAAAGACTCAATATCTAAATTAATGGATTTAAAAGTAGAAAAAGTACATTTATTAGACAAAGATATAAATATTGAAAAAGTAAAAGAAAAAGATATATTTATTGTCAAAGTAGGAGAAAGAATACCTCTAGATGGAATAATAATAGAAGGTACTTCTTTAATAGATACTAGTTCTATAACTGGAGAATCACTTCCTAAAAAAGTAAAAAAAGATGATTCAGTAATAAGTGGATGTATTAATCAAAAAAGTACACTTACTATTAAAGCTACTTCTAATTATAAAACTACTACTACTAAAAGAATTATTGATTTAGTAGAAAAATCAGAAAAGAAAAAGTCTAATACCGAAAACTTTATTCATAAATTCGCAAAAATTTATACTCCCGTAATTTGTATAATTGCTTTATTACTAGTCTTAATTCCTTTATTATTCGGGATAGATTATAAACCATGGTTATATCGAGCTCTAATTTTTTTAGTGACATCTTGTCCATGTGCCTTAGTAATATCACCCCCCTTAGGTTATTTCTGTGGAATAGGTAAAGCTGCTAAAGAAGGAATCTTAGTAAAAGGAGCTAAAGAATTAGAAAGTCTAGAAAAAGTAGATTATTTATTCTTAGATAAAACAGGTACTATTACTGAAGGAGTATTCACAATTACTGAGATAAATACTACTTTAAAAGAAGATGAATTTTTAAAAATAATAGCTTCTGCCGAAATAAACTCTATTCATCCTATCTCTCAAGCTATCTTAAATGTTTATTCTAAAGAATTAGAAAAAGTAACTAATTATCAAGAAATTACTGGTAAAGGTATTAAATGTATAATAAATAATAATACTGTCTTAGTTGGAAATAGTAAGTTAATGGAAGATAATAATATTTCATATAAAAATAATAATTCTATTGGAACTACTATTTACTTAGCCGTTAATAATGAATATAAAGGTAACATCGTAATATCAGATAAAATAAAAGAAAGTAGTAAAAATATAAAAGATTTAAATAGGGTAATAACTAAAGATATAATTATTCTATCTGGTGATAATGAATTAATAACTAAAAAAGTAGCTGAAAAAACAGGTATAAAAAAGTATTATGGAAACTTACTCCCAACTTCTAAAGTAGAAATAGTAGAACAATATAAGAAAAAAGGAATAACTGCATTTATTGGAGATGGTATTAATGATGCTCCTGTTATCACTACTGCAGATATTGGGATATCAATGGGAAATCTAGGAAGTGATGCCGCAATAGAAGCTAGTGATGTTGTCTTAATGACTGATAATTTAGAAAGAGTAAAAGATATGATAGAAATATCTAGATTAACTAAAAGAAAAGTAACTCAAAGTATTATTTTTGCCCTTACTATAAAATTACTAGTTTTATTCTTAAGTATATTTGGACTAAGTACTATACTTCTTGCAGTATTTGCAGATGTTGGAGTAACTATTATTTCAATTATATATGTTTTATCTATCTTTTATCATAAATATAATAAAAAAACATTAATACTAATATTGATATAAAAATATTTTTTTTGTATTATATATAGCAAAAGATGTATATTATAAATCAAAAAAAACATCTCGTATATTTAAATAACAAGGATTCTTCAGACGCGTCTGAAGAATTCTAGAAAGGAATAATTATGTCAAAAAACAATAACAAAATAGCTTTGGAAATAGCCAATATGGTTAATGAAGTAAAAAGCAACTTAACGAAAGAAATAAATAATTCTATAACTTATGTTAATTGGAATATAGGAAGAATTATTGTAAAGCACGAAAATGAAGATAATAATAGATTAGAATATGGGAAAGAAGTTCTAAAAGATTTATCTAAAGAATTAGAAGGATAATATATGGATTTAACAACCATAATTTTACTTGCTATTACACACGCCTTTGGTTCACAGATGGTTATACATGGTTTGATGTAGGAAGTCATACAGAATATTTCCTTGTAGACGAAAATTTGATGGGACAGTACGAAAATGAGCAGGAAGAAGAAAAAGAAATTGCGCGCGGGATCATTAAGAGGCACCTTCAAAGGGTGTACCCGGATTGGAGTGAAGAATGTACAATGGACAGAAGGTAGTTGTTTGCGGAGTGCCTTATACGATCATCGAAAAAGAGGACTCGTTCGACTCTGATGCGACGCATTTCGGGTGCGTAGACTACATAACCAGCGAGATCGTGATTAATACAAAAATGTCGGGCGCTCAAAAACGTGAGACTATCTGCCACGAGATTGTCCACGCGATGTGCGTGCATATTGGACGTGGGGATTTATCTAACGACGAGCAGTTTGTCCAAACAATGGGGAACGCGATTTATAACACATTTGATTTGAGGA
>CALCBO010000093.1 GCA_937897245.1 uncultured Caryophanales bacterium
AAAGATAAAAAATTTAAATACAAATATGAAGAAAATAATTATAAAGACTATTATTCACTTTTTAAATAGTCTTTTTATTTTGGTTCTATAATATCTAGTGGGGGCAGACGATATGCTCTCACTAATTTTGTATATAAAAAGAGACATATATTAAATCCTATGCTAAAATGTAATTGGTATAAAAATTAGAAAGGATTTGATTTATATGCCTCAAGATAATTGTACCAAATTTCTAACGAAAAGTCAGTAAAATTAACTTAATATCTTGAAAAACAAAAAGTGTTGGAGTATTATACTTTCTGACCAAAGAGAGTTAATAAAACCAACACATTTACTATTATACACATTTTAAAAAATAAATAAAGGTTTTATTTCTCTCTTTGGCAAATTGAAGGGAGATTTTTTATGAAAAACACAAAAACTAATCAAGATAAATGGTTAAAAAAAATTAATGACACTTTAAAGATTGGAGGTAGAAGTAATAGAACTTTTAATAATTATAAATCACAATTAAATAAACTATTTAATTATTATAATTCATCCATTGATATTGATAAACTAAATGAAAATGATTTGCTAGATTTTTTTAAAATTAACTATATTAATAAAAATATTTCATCAAGTACATTAAATCTAGGTGTTTGTTCTGTAAGATATTTGTTTTCTATTTGTTTCGATAAAGAATTAAATAAAAAGAAATTACCTAGTTCTAAAATTAGAAAAAGATTACCTATATTTATTCCTAAAAATGAATTTATTATTATATTCAATAATGAAAAAAGTATCAGGCATCAATGCTGGCTTATTTTGGGATTTTGTTGCGGTTTAAGAGTTGAAGAAGTTGCTCATTTAAAATTTGAAAATATTTATGCTTCTGAACATAAATTAAAAGTACTTGGTAAAGGTAACAAAGAGAGATTTACTATTTTACCTGATATTGTTATTAAATGTTTGAAAGTCTATTGTAGAAAATACAATATGAAAGGTAAAAGTGGTTATATTTTTAAATGTCACAAAGATGCAGAAGTTGCTTCTCCTAATGCCATATCTAATTATTTTTCAAATTTGATGAAAAAATATAATAAGCTTGGGATATATACATTCCATTCACTAAGACATTCTTTTGCCACTTACTATTTAAAAAGAGGTGGAAACTTATTACAACTTCAATCAATGTTAGGTCACACCAATATAAACACAACTACAATATATCTTCACCTATCTTTTAATTTTAATGATTTAAATAGTGGTAAATATGTCTAAATACACTATTCAAAATATCTTTATTAGATATGGTGATGAATATAGTAAAAAACATAAACTATCTAATGAACAATGGAAAGTTTTTAATGCTATTAGAAAATGTGGTACTAAAAATCTAGGCTATCACATTTGTAAATGTGAAACCTGTGGTGAAGAATATTTTGGTTATAATTCGTGCAGAAACAGACACTGTCCTATGTGCCAAAATTATGCAAGAGAAAAATGGATCAATAACGAATCTAGTTACTTACTTGATTGTCCTTATTTTCATATTATTACAACAGTTCCTCATGAATTAAATGAAATATTCAAATATAATGAAACTATTTGTTATAACATTTTATTTAAAGCAACATCTGAATCTATCCTAACATTAGCTCTTGATTCAAAATGGCTTGGAGCTAAAGTTGGTATTACATCTATATTACATACTTGGGGACAGACTATGGAGTATCATCCGCATATTCACTCTATTGTTACAGGTGGCGGCCTTAAAAATAACAAATGGATTAATTGTGACAAAGACTATCTAATTAAAATTCAGGTTTTATCTTCACTATTCAAAGGCAAGTTTTTATCTATGCTTAAAAGTTCAGTACTTAACTTTCCTAAACATTTAGAATATCTTAAAACCTATAAAAACTTTAATAACTTTTTAAGACCACTTTATAAAAAAGATTGGGTAACATATATTGAACCACCTAAAGGAAAACCAGAAAATGTTATAGAATATGTTGGAAGATATTCATTCAGAGTAGCTATTTCTAATGATAGAATTAAAAATATTGATAATGGATTAATAACTTTTGAGTACAAGGATTATAAAGATAATTCTAAAATTAAAGAAATGACAATTACTGCTGAAGAATTTATAAGAAGATTCTTAATGCATGTTCTTCCAAATCGTTTTACTAAAATTAAACATTATGGACTTCTTAGTAACAGAAACAAAAAAAGCAATATAAGATTATGCATATTACTCATCTCTAGAATACTTACTAATGAATTTATAAACAAAACATCTAGAAAACCATATGAATTTAGATGTAAAAAATGTGGCTCTACAAATTTTTCCTATAATTTTGAATATAATTTTTATCGATCCACGAAATCTATAACTTAAATAATACTAGTTTTTGCCCACATAAATACTTGGGGGTAAGGGGGAACATTATCTAATTTTATTAACTGTCTTTATTCCACACTTTATTTATATAACTTAATCACAAAATATTTGAATTTTACATTAAGTAAAATAATACTTTCCCCTTATAGAGCCTATTCGTTAGAAATTAGGTACAATAATTTTATACCACATTTTTCGTATGCTCAAAATGTGCCATAAAATACTAAACATTATATACGAAATTTATTAAATATTAAAGACCAAAATATAACTTTTGATGAAGATGGTATTCATGATGAATTTAAATCTGTCAAAGGGGCAAATGGTAAAATGAGTTTTATCATGGTTGATGGTGAAAATGGAAAAATGATTGATATCGTTCAAGATAGAAAGCTTTTAAGCTTGCTTAAATATTTTTCTTATTATACTCATAAAGCAAGGGCAAATGTTAAATATATTGTTATTGATATGTATTCCCCTTATATTTCATTAATTGGAAAAATGTTCCCTAATGCAAAAATAATAATTGATAAATTTCATCTTACTCAGCTTATCTCAAAATCTTTAAACAAAGCTAGAATCATGGTTATGAAAAACGATAAAAAGAACTACAACAAATTTAAAAGATATTGGAAACTTATTTTAAAAGCTAGAGATGAACTCGACTCTAGTCACTGGAAAAAGTTTAGATGTTTTGATAATTTAATGACTGAAGTAGATGTAGTTGATTATCTTATTAACTCCAATGAGAGATTGAAGAATACTTATCAAGTTTATCAAGATTTATTATATTCTTTCCAGCATAATGATTATAATGTTTTAAATTCTTCTTTAAACAATGATTATGGAAAGATTTAAGCTTACATGGAAACTTCCATTAAGACACTTAAAAAATTCTCTAAATATATTAAAAATACATTTAATAACATATATCATAATGGTTATGTAGAAGGAACTAATAACTTTATTAAAGTTATTAAGCGAATTGCCTTTGGTTTTAGAAATTTCTCTAGGTTTAAAGCTAGAATTATGATTTGTAAAGGTTTAATTTTACCTATACAAAAAGAAGCATAAAATTATGCTTCCAATACAGTTACTTTATCACGGGATTTTTATCTTCCCCCACTACTTGACAAAGAACCACTGATACTTGTTATTTTATTAGTATTTTAGGTTTTTTATTTTTGTCTAAAAAATTGATTATCCATTTCATATCTTCTTTTGGGATTGCTATGCATCCTAATGTATATTTATGGTCACCGTGGCAATGCAAGAAAATTGCGGAGCCTTTATTTTGCTTTGTATTATTTCCAGAATTATACTCAATAAAGACGGCATATTCATATGCTTTTTCAAAATCTTTTAGTTGTTCGGCTGATGAAAATGGTTTATTTTTTAAATTATAGACATAAGGATAATTATAAGTATTTTTATTACCGTTAATTTCTACGAAAGAGTTATAGTATTTAGAATTTGAATCATCAACCCAGAAACTATCATCATCTATTTTTATGTATGGGTAATTTATATTTAAATCGTGAATTCCAAAAGCTACACCTAGGTCATATAATCCTAATGGTGTCTTTT
>CALCBO010000094.1 GCA_937897245.1 uncultured Caryophanales bacterium
ACTTAACAATGCATCAGCACATAATCTTACATTTACACCTTGAAGTTTTACCATATTACCATTAATATTTACAATTCTAAAAGCTATGTCATGATTATGAGAAATTCTACTAACAATATCCCCAACATTAAAGTTCAAAAAATCATCTCCCACCAAAATATATGATAAAAAAAAAGAAATAGAACTCTCTATTTCATTAACTCATTAGCAATTTTCACAAAAATATCAACACTTAACATTTCTGCTCTAACATTTAAATCATACCCATATTCTTTTAAGACATCTTCAATTATATTTAAATCATACCCACAACCTATAAAATTATTACGGATAGTCTTCCTTTTAAATCTAAAAGAATTTTTTACTAAATTCTCAAAAAAAACAAAATCTTTTACTTCTAATTTATCTTTCTTTTCAGTAAATGAAACCACTACACTATCAACTTTAGGTACTGGAACAAACTCCCTCTTAGATACAAAAAATTCTTTTTTAATATAAAAATAGTAATTTAATAAAACAGTAATAGCTCCAAAACCTCTATTTCCAGGTTTAGTAGTAAATCTATCTCCAACTTCTTTTTGAACCATCATAACTATCTTTTTAAAATTCAAATTAGAATCAATTAATTTAAATAATATAGGAGTAGTAATATAATATGGTACATTACTAACAAAAAATAAATCTTGAAAATCATATCTAGAAATATCTTCTTTTAAATTAGCTTGTAAAAAATCTTGAAACAAAACATCAACATTTGAATAATCTTTTAATTTGAGAAATAATTCATTAGATAAATCTCTATCTATTTCATAGGCTAAAACATTTTTAGATACATTAGCTAATTCTTTTGTTAGAATAGCTCCTCCTGGACCAACTTCAATAACTAAAGAATTATCTCCTATTTCAGCTACTTTAACTATTCTTTGAACAATTCTCTTATCTTTAATAAAATTTTGACCAAATTTTTTTTTAAATTTAACATCATACATTTCCATAAAAATCACCAGATGCCCTTATTATAAATTATAAGTAAAAAAAAAGAAAGAAATTTATGACATTTTCTTCCTTTTTAAAACAACATAAATTATTCTACAAGAATCATACAAAACAAAGATAATTGCTGGTATTACTAAACATATAAAATAATTAATTGGTTTAGCAAAAAAATCTTGTATATAACCAATTTTAGGTATTTTAAATAATACTTTTCCATATATATCCCTAGTAGATACAGTAGCCGGATCAATCACTTGATTATTATCACCCTTTGTAGTATAAATAGAATTCTTATCACTAACTCCCAATTTATCAACAACTCTATGAGTAATAGTTAATCCTTTATAATTAGAATCAGATGATACAAAAGTAATAATATCACCAATCTTATATTTATCATTATCTACCCTTTTAATTACTATTGCATCATTAATCATAATTGTTGGAACCATACTTGGAGAAACTATTACATATGCACCAAATAAAGGATTTTTATGGTTACTACTATTTATATTAAGAAGTAAATCCCCAAAATAAACTGCAATTATCAATACAAAAAGTAACATAAAACCTAATATAGCAATTAAAAAAGCACGAGTAATAAAATGAACTAAATAATTAATTTTAGATAACAATTCAAAATTATTAAGTTTTTCCTCCATTTAATCACTCCTTATATTACTTATACATATACCAATTATAATACTATATATAAAAAAAAACTATATTTCAGACAAAAAAAAGAAAAGGTTTACACCTCAACTTTTCATTATTTTGCTTTTCCATTTACATAAACATCTAATCTATAATTAGCATTTGTCGCAACACTTTTTTCTGATAACCATATTCTTAAACGATAGTTATCGGTAGATTTCTTTGTCTTTTTTACTTTAGTTAAAACCATTGAACCTTTCTTTGAACCTAACTCTGTTTCTTCTTTTATACCTTGAAATTCCTTAGGTCCAAATACTTTAGTATATGTTCCATTAGTTTCTTTTTCTAAATAAACTCTAACATCATTATCTGAAACTGTTGATTCTTTAATATTTTTTACAACTGAAACTTCATACTCAACTGCTGCTGCATTATCTAAAGAAACATCTACGGAAAAATCAAAATATCCACCTTCTAAATCATTCTTCATTCCAACTGCATCAGTAGTAGGTACTGCATTAGTAATACTATATCCTGCAATACTATTAGTATAGTTTAAAACAACACTACCACCATGTTCTTCTTGTTCTATAACCTCTTCAGGTTTATTTGCAAAAGCAATAAAACCAATTATTATAAATAAAGCTAAAAGTGAACATATCACAATCATTATATACAAAAAAGAATTATCTTTCTTTTCATTATTTTCTACCTTTTTATCCTTATCTTCCATTTAATCCTCCTATTTCATTCTTACATTTACACGACACTTGAATCCTTCTTCTTCTTTACCAATAGAATAATTATCAGCTATCCACATTCTAAGTTTAAATCTTTTAGTCTCATGAGCATTTAATATACCTCTATATAATACTTTTGCTTCAGGTTTATCCGCTAACACTTTTAAACTTTTAAACGAAGGAACAGAATTTAAATCATATGCAGAAAATGGTACATCTTTACCATTTGTGAGATATACTTTTATATAATCTTCGCTTATTTCCTTTGCTGATACGGGAACTTTAGTCAGAAACAATTCATAACTAACGTTTTTATTATTCGGATTAGATATACTAAATTCAGAAAAGCCTTGAACACCATCAACAGTCCCACTACCATCAAAAGTCTTACCAAATTTATCCGCAATAGGTAAAATATTTTTTAATTCAAGAATATCATCAGTCTTAAATTTTATCTCTAAATCATTAAGATTCTTTGATATATTATCACGAATAAAATATGCCAAAAAGCCTGTACAAATAAACAAAACACATATTATACCAAGAGCAATAAATATCTCTTTTTTATGATTTCTTAGCATATCACTCCTCCAACCAACTATTATAATTAAGATAACACAAAATCTACTTCAAGTCAAACAAAGAAAAAGTATTAAAAATAGTCTTTTTAGATACTTCTGTAGTTGGTATTGAAAGTATTTCAGATATTCTATCTGCAATATAAGGAATATATTTTGAAGAGTTCTTCTTACCCCTATAAGGTTCAGGAGTTAAATAAGGAGAATCAGTTTCTAATATAATATTATCTATTCCAATAGCTTCAACTACTTTATATAAATTACTATTCTTAAAAGTTACTACTCCTCCTATTCCTAAGTAATATCCCATAGAAACATATTTCTTAGCAGTTTCAATACTACCACTAAAACAATGAATATCTCCAATTACCTCTGGAAATTCTTTTAAAATTGAAATAGTATCACTAGTCGCATCACGTGAATGTATAACAACTGGCAAATTATATTTATGAGCTAATTTCATTTGCTTATGAAAAAGATTTTTCTGTTTTTCAATATCATCCTTACCATAATGATAATCTAACCCTATCTCACCAATTCCTACTACTTTATCAGATAATATCTGTTTTTCTAATAAAATAAGATCATCATCAGTAGTAATTGCTGCTTCACTAGGATGATAACCTATTGTCGCAAAAACATCATCATACTTCTTAGCCAATTCTAAAGACTCTATAATACTCCTTTTAGTACAACCAGAAATAATAATTTTATCAATCCCTGCTTTTCTATTTTCTTCTATAACTAAATCTATATCATCATAATCATCATAAGATAAATGACAATGAGTATCAATATACATCTTATCTCCTCCAATCTAAATTGAAAAAATAGAGACAATTCTCTACTTTTTCACATCAATTCTCATAAATAAAGGACTAGGTTCACCTAATTCATAAGAATTATCTTCAAGATACTTAAAACTATCTTTATTATTATTTATCTGTTCTTTCATTTTATCACTAGTATCAGGTAAGAATGGATAAATAAAGATAGCACTAACTCTAATAGCTTCCAATAAATTATAAAGTACTGTCATCAATCTATCACTTAAAGATTCATCTTTAGCTAAAATCCAAGGAGTGGTCTCATCTATATACTTATTACTAGAACGTAACAAAGAGAAAACATCTCCTATAGCTTCACTTATCTGTAATTCATCCATATGCTTAACAACCTTTTCTTCTAATGAATCTATCTGATTAATAAACTTTTTATCAACATCTTCATAAATCTTTTTATTAACAATTTTACCATCAAAATATTTATTAGCCATTGAAATAGTTCTTTGAACTAAATTACCTAAAATATTAGCTAAATCACTATTTATCCTCTCTATTAATAAATCACGAGTAAACACACCATCACTAGCAAAAGGAATTTCATGTAAGAAATAGTATCTAACTGCATCTACCCCAAATTCTTCTACTAAATCATCAGCATATATAACATTACCCCTAGACTTACTCATCTTTCCATCCCCCACAATTAACCAAGGATGTCCAAATACTTTTTTAGGTAATTCTACTCCTAAACTCATCAAGAAACAAGGCCAGTAAATAGTATGAAAACGAATAATATCTTTACCAATTAAATGTAAATCTGCAGGCCACCACTTATTAAAATCAGCTGTTTCATGTTCATCAACGTCATAACCAATATTAGTAATATAATTAGTAAGTGCATCAAGCCAAACATAAACAACATGTTTTGGATCAAAATCAACAGGTATACCCCATGAAAAAGCAGTTCTAGAAACACATAAATCTTGTAAACCAGGTTTAATAAAATTATTTAACATTTCATTTTTCCTAGATTCAGGTTGAATAAAATCAGGATGACTTTCTATATAATCCTCTAATTGCTTTTGATATTTGCTTAATCTAAAGAAATATGCTTCCTCAGATTTTTTTTCAACTACTCTTCCACAATCTGGACAAACAACTTCACCAACATCATTTTTTACAACCTGTGAATCAGTCCAAAAAGATTCATCTGGTGTACAATACCATCCTTCATATTTTCCTAAGTAAATATCGCCTTGATCATACATTTTTTTGAAGATATGCTGTACAACTTTCTCATGTTGTTTATCAGTAGTTCTCACAAACTTATCATATGAAGTATTCATTAAATCCCAAATATCTTTGATTTCTGAAGCAACTTCATCAACAAACTCCTTAGGTGAAACACCCTTCTCTTTAGCTTTTAATTCAATTTTTTCACCATGCTCATCAGTACCAGTTTGTAAATAAACATCATAACCTTGTAGACGTTTAAATCTAGCAATTGCATCAGCAAGTACAATTTCATAAGTATTACCAATATGTGGTTTACCAGAAGTATAAGCAATTGCTGTTGAAATATAATACTTTTCTTTATTCATATTCATCCCTCCAAAAAAAAATTATTATAAATATAAGGACGACTTAATCGCGGTACCACCTTATTTTATAATAATAATTATTATACACTTAAATAGTTAACGCCTATCTACGCTTATACCTACATATCGATATAAGAGTTCAGAAGCCATACTATTATAATCAATTTATCCCCTTTTTCACCAAACAAGAGTTCTCTGTAAATAAACTATGATTATATAGCTCTTCATCAACACATTTAAAATATATCATATTGTAACACAACACCAAAATAGTTGCAACTATTCTAATTCATTTAATAAACGAGAATGATTTAAAGTAAATAAATATCTTTCAGACTGCTCCTTTACACTATTAATAAGAGTAGTATCTTTTACCAATACTTTTATATCAAAACTATCTAAAAATTGTTTTTGATAATTACTCTTAAAATACTTTGTATAATCATCCTTAAATTTATCTTGTATTTTTTCATCTATATCATCTTGAAATAAAGAAAAACATTTATTTATAACTAATTCATTAATATTATTAATCAACCCCTCTTTAATAATCTTTCTAATACTTTTATTCAAAGAAACAAAATCTTTCTTATATAGAATAATCACTTCATTACCACTAATAATAATAATAATATTGTGTTATATTTTTTTTGTAAAATAAATTTTTCCCGAAGGGATAAATTAGTATGAAGATCAGCACTATTAGAGATTTACTCGAAGCAGATACTGTTTGTTGTGAAGAAGGGCTTGCCCGTCACGTATATGCTGCCTGCGGCAGTGATATGATGAGTGACGTTTTAGCTTACGTTAAGGACCAAGCAGTTTTGCTTACGGGACTTGTTAATTCTCAGGTTATTCGTCCCGCTGAAATGATGGATATGAATTGCATCGTTTTTGTGCGCTCAAAAATGCCGACTGCCGAAATGATTGAGTTAGCAGAAGAAAGCGGTATTGTTTTGCTTGCCACTTCAAAAAGAATGTACGAGGCTTGCGGTATTCTTTACAGCAACGGCCTCGTAGGAAACAGAGTTAAAAATGTCTGAAGGACTAACTTTCCGTTTTAATGTTGACGGTGAAGATTTTACTTCAGCAGGTCAGGCATCGGTTTTAGTTAAAAAGAACCTAAGGCAGTTAGGTTTACCGCCTGAAATTATAAGACGTGTTTCCATTGCTATGTATGAAGGCGAAATCAATATGGTTATTCATGCAAACGGCGGTGTTATAGATGTAGAGATAACTCCCGAAAAAATTCATATGTTTTTAAGAGATAATGGCC
>CALCBO010000095.1 GCA_937897245.1 uncultured Caryophanales bacterium
TAAAGGTTATCCACCTGATATAGATGTAATTGTCAGTGAAGAAGGGTATGGGGATAATCCCTATATTGAAACAACTAAACCACTTGTTTTAGTAAATGCTCCAGGTCCAGGTTCAGGAAAACTAGCTACATGTCTTTCACAAATATATCATGAAAATAAAATGGGAATTAATGCAGGTTATGCTAAATTTGAAACATTTCCAGTTTGGAATCTAGGACTAAAACACCCTGTTAATTTAGCTTATGAAGCTGCTACAGCTGATTTAAGTGATGTTAATATGATAGATCCATTTCATTTAGAAAAGTATGGAGTTGCTGCTGTTAATTATAATCGTGATATTGAAACTTTTCCAATTTTAAAAGCAATTCTAAATAAAGTTACTAAAAGAGATATTTATTCATCACCTACAGATATGGGTGTAAATATGGTGGGTTTTTGTATTAAAGATGAAAAGATAGTAGAAGATGCTTCAAAAAGAGAAATAGTTAGACGCTATTTTCATGAAATGAATAAGTATAAAATGGGTCTATGTGATGAAGATACTTTTCAAAAAATAAGATTGTTAATGAATGAATTATTATTAGATGAAGAATATCTTGAAGTAGTAAAAGTTGCTAGAACCAAAGAAATAGAGAAAAATGAACCAGTAATAGCATTAAAGATAGGCCGTAAAATTATTACAGGAAAACAAACAGATCTTATGACTCCAGCTGGTTCAGTAATTATTAATACTATTAAATATTTAAGTAAAATACCAGATGATATATTTTTATTATCACCTAGTATTCTAGATCCTATTCTAAATTTAAAAAAAGATTTACATGAGGAAGAAAGATTAACCTTAAAAGAAGTACTTACAGCTTTAAGTATCTGTTCAGTAACTAATCCTCTCGCAGCAAAAGCAATTTCTCATCTTTCTAAATTAAATGGTTGTGAAGCTCATGCTACTTATATTGTATTAGGTAGTGATAAAGAAATGATTTCTGATTTAGGTATAAATATTACTTGTGAAAGTATATTTTTAGATGATAATTTTTAAGTCAAAAATCAAAAAAAAATCGTCAAAAATCGTCAAAAATATTTACTTTTACTTAAAAATATGTTATAATGTAGCCAAATAAAAGGAAATGTGAGGTGAGAGAATGAAAAAGGATACAGCTAAAAAATTGCTTAATGTTCTAGGAATAATTACATACCTTGGAGCAGTATTAATGTTGATTCTTGGTCTAGCTATGTTCTTTATTAATAGTCCTGAATTAGAACAAGAATTAGCAAAAGCAATTGATTACACAGATACTAATGTCAAAGCTACTATTGTTGTAGGTATATTATTTGTTATAATAGCAGTATTTGAAATCATTGAAGGTTGGGCATTAAGAAGAGCAGGAAAAGCTGAAAAAACAACATTGGCTTTAGTATTAACTGCTATTGGCTTTGTAGGTTCTATATTAGGTCTTATTAGAACACAACAACTTTTATCACAACTAATCACAATAGCTATTAATGCATTAGCATTCTATAGTGTTATTGTCATAAGACAGGATGAAAAAAAATAATATAGTAGAAAAAAGGAAAATATGGTATAATACAGCCATAAAGGAGATACTTTAATAAGGTAAAATTAATTGTATTTCCTTTTTATTTTGCTCTTTACTTTTATAATAAATATGATAAAATGGATAAGGAAAAAGTCAGGTGATAAGATGAAACAAATCAGAGAATTTTTAAGAAACTTTTATAAATGGAACTATAAAGAAGCTTTCTATGCAATTATAGGATGCTTTATTTTTGCTTTTGCAGTTAATATTTTTATAGTACCTAAATCTTTATATAATGGTGGTATCCTAGGATTATCTCAATTAATTCGAAGTGTTTTAGTAAATACCTTTAATCTTCATTTTTCTTTTGATATTTCAGGTATAATAAGTTTTTTAATAAATATTCCATTATTTATTATGGCTTATAAAATGATTAGTAAAACATTTTTTAGAAGAACTTTAGTTTGCATGATATTTCAAACCATTTTCTTAACTCTCATACCAATTCCAAAAGATGCAATCATTGATGATATTCTATCTTCTGTTTTAATTGGAGGAATAATTGCTGGTTATGGTTGTGGTGTTACTTTATCTGCAAGTGGTAGTGGAGGAGGAACGGACATTATTGGTTTAATAGTTAGTATGCGTAGTAAAAAATTTTCAGTTGGTCGAATTAGTAGAATAATTAATTTCATTATATATGGTATTTGTGGTTTATTATATGGCCTGCCAACAATGATTTATTCTATTATCTATGCTGTTGTATCTAGTTTAGTAATAGATAATACTCATAAACAAAATATCTGTAGTTATGTAATGGTGTTTACGAAAAGAAAACCCGATAATATCATTGAATATATTAGAACTTCACTAGATCGTGATGCCACTTACTGGGAAGCTCAAGGAGCCTATGAAAAAACAAAAACTTATATTTGTTATTCAGCTATGTCTAAATATGAAATGCAACGTTTTGAAAGACATATACATGAAATAAATCCAGAAGCATTTGTAGTTACTAGTGAAGGAGTAGGCATAGACGGTAATTTCCAAAAAAAATTAAGTTATTAAAACATTATTTTTTGATAATGTTTTTTTCTTGAAAAAAACAAATTCCCTTAGTAAAAAATAAAAATTCAAATAGAATTCACTCTGAAATAATAAAAACCTCTATTTTACATATCCTAATTTATATGGTAAAACATCATTAATTATATTTAATGGGAGGTTTTATATGTTAATATTTATTATGATAATACTAAGTATAATACTACTATTTATATATTGTTCTTTAAAAATAGCTAGTGATTGTGATGATTTATTATACATAAAAGAAGATAAAAATAATGATTGATTATCTTAAGTCTATCTTATATAATTATTATAGACTAGGAGTAAGATATGAAAAAAGGTAGATTGAATAAAAAAGTTTTTTTAGTAATTTTATTATTATTAATAAGTTTAGGTTATGCACTACTTAGTTCTAATCTAACAATTAATGGTAATACTAAGTTAAAGAATTCTAGTTGGGATATTCATTTTGAGAATGTTGTTCCTAATCAGAATAATGTTAGTTTAGGAAATGATGATAGTGAAGCTTCTATTACAATAAACAATAATACTGAAGTAACTTATTCAGTTACATTAGATAAACCAGGAGATTTCTATGAATTTGAAGTAGAT
>CALCBO010000096.1 GCA_937897245.1 uncultured Caryophanales bacterium
TAGTAGATTTACCTTTTGTTCCACCTACACCAATAACATTTAACACTTCACCAGGATAATTAAAATACATTGCTGCAGTACAAGATAATGCTCTACGAATGTCTGTAACTAAAATATATGGACACTTCACGTCATATTCTTTCTCACTTATATATGCAAATACACCATTTTCAATTGCCTCTTTAAGATACTCTTCTTTAAAAGAAACGCCTTTAACAACAAATAATGTATCTTCTTCTACTTCTTTTGAATTGTAAGATAAAAGATTTACTTCACGTTCTAAAACATCTTCACAACCTTCTGTTTTAACAAGCAAACCTTCATTTTCAAGTAACTCAATATACTCTTTTAAATTGAATTTATTCATAATATCTCTCCTTTTAATTTAAATATTTGTATGTAATTTTGCTATCTTTAAGATAAATACTATCTTCCTCTTTCATTATAGCATTAATTATATCTATTTTGTTTGGATTTGTTAGAAATTCATCAGTAATATTAGATATTTTTATTGATTCTGTAATGTTATTATTATTAGTAATAGTAATAATATAGTTTTTAGGAGTTATTTTATTATTTTGGAAAGTAATAATTAAAGTATCTATTTGTTTTATTATTTCTTCAATAGACCAATTATTAATAGTAATATTTTTTTCAATAGTATAGAATTTAAGAGATATTAAATTATCTTCTTTAATAATTCTTTCTTTTACTATATCGGTATATTTATCTAGTGTAGAAGGAATTGTTATTTTGATAGAATCATTAGTTTTTTTATTAATTGTTTTTTGTAATTTCTTTTCTGTATAATGTAAAAGATTTTTTCCTTTTAAATAGTCTTCTTTATAAGTATCATGTGTTTTCTTCTTATTCAGTATTAAATAAAAATAGTGATGCTTATTTTCTTTAGAGGATACTTTCATTTTAAATGATTTATTACTGTAGTAGGTTTTTCCTAGTTTCCAATTATCTTTTTCATTGGGATAATTATTTTCTATGTATTCTTTAAATTTATTTTCAGCTTTTGGGATAAATATATCACCAGCTTTTTCTCTCATAATAATTATTCCGAATATTATAATTATTAGAAAAACAAATATGTTTCTTTGTAAAAGTAGTTTTTTTTGTTTATTCATTTTCTTCACCATCTTTATTTTATCACTATTAAGTTGTTTAATGCAATTTATATTATTATGTATTTTTTTGAAGAAAAATATAGTTTAAAATATTTTTTATAGATAATTATTATAAAATGTATTGTTTTGATTTTAAAATTGTGATATCATGTTTAATAGATTATAATATAGAGAAGAGAATGGTGTTGGTGGTGTTTTTATGAAAATACAAAAAGGAATTGTAAAATATAAAGATCGTGAAGATATTGTTTGTACGTATGGGATTACGGATGATAATAAGCAATATTATTTTTTAGATGCTAATGATGAGAAGAAATTTAGAAATGGTAATAGGATTGCGTCAAAAGATTTAAAAGAAGCTATTGATCCAATGGTTAAAGCTTCTCAAATTGGTGTTATTGATTCTAATGGTAATGAGGTTGTTCCATTTGTTAATAGAACGATTCGTCCAGTAAATGATGATATCATTTTGATAGAAATAGCTAATCCTGTGTCACAAAGTGTAATAGATGCTATTTCTTTAAAAAGTGATCCATCAGCTGCGACACAGTTAGTGTCTTCTACTTCATCAATTAAAGATAAATTGAATAAGAAGATGGAAAATGTAGGAAGATTTATATTTAATGATATGTTTTCTGAAGCTACTGTTTGTGATATTAATGGGAATAATTTAGTTAACGGGGAATATTATAGTTTTATTGGATTGACTGATAGTAAATTGTATTTTAGTAAGAATACAGCTGATTCAGAAATTGTAGAGTATTCTATTTTACCACCTGAAGTTCAGAGTGATATAACTGCGACTAATGATACTAATGATATTAATGTTAATGATGTAGCGGTACCTACTGAGGTTGTGGAGAATGCATTGACTACGCCTGTGCCTGCACCTACAGATGTTTCTTCTGTTAGTTCTGAGGTTGTAGTTCAAGCTAATACTCCTGTTGATAGTAATGTGGTTGCTCCAGTTCAAGTTGAAGCTAGTGTTGATAGTAATGTAGTAACTACTCCGCCAGTAGGAGACAATTTTTCTAATAAACCAGTTGATCCTACTGTTGATGTAGCTAGTGCTCCAAATGCAACTGCGGCTGATGTTGAAGCAGTAATTGGTGGTGTAAGTCAAAATAATGTTGAACAAAATAATGAGGCAGTTAATGATTTAGTTGGTGATGCAGGTGTTGAAACTAGTGCTGTAGATGAAAATAAAAGTGAAGATTCTGTTTCTTCTGAAGAAGTTGAGACTAAAACTGATGATGTAGTTGAGGCTGAGAATAAAGAAGAAGAGAAAGCTGAAGATGTGGCTCCTATTGCTCCTCCAGTAGAAGAAGTACAGGAAAATGCTTCAACCATCGATTCAGCAAATGAAGAAAATACAGGGGAATCTGATACTGATGTAGCTTCAGTTGTTGAGGAAGATGAAAAAGAAGATAGTAATGCAGTTGAGGTATCACCAAAAGATGAGGAAAAGGAAATTGATATGCCACCTGTAGTTGAGGAAGATAAAGATGTTTCATTACCAATAGTTGAAGAAGAAAATGAAGTAGAAAAGCCTGCTACTATTTCTCCTGAAGAAGTAAAAGAAGAAGTAGAGAATAATAAAAAAGAAGAAGAAAAAGTTGAAGATGAGAAGAAAGTAGAAATTCCTAAAATGCCTTTTAGTTCAGTGCTTTCTGATGTTCCAGAAGATGTTGTAGATAAAGAAGAAGAGGAAGAAGTTGAAAATACGGTGTTAGATAAAATGGTTGAAGAATCAAATCATGTTGTTGATGATTTTGATCATGATATGCAAGAAGATGTATTTGGAAATTCTGTAGTTAAGACTGATAAGATATTAGTTGAAGATGAATTTAATGATTCTTTTGAAGAAGAAACTGTTTCTAATAAAGATACAATTATGGCTGATATAGCAAAATCAATGAGTAATTTGATGAGACAAAATAGAGATTTAAAGTCTAATTTAGTTGAAGTTAAAACTAAATTAGAAAAGGTAAGTGCTTCAAGAAGAAATATTGCGAATAAGGCTAAAGTGTTAGAACAGAAAAATGATATATTAAATACTAAGTTACATAATGAAGAAACATTAAAGAATAAAGCTAATGCTAAAGTAGCATCACTAGAAGCAAAGGTTCGTGAACAAGAACGTATTATAGCTTCACAAACTAGAGAATTAAAATCTTTAAGACCACAATTACAAGGAAAAGAAGATTTAGTTAAATTACTTGCAGATGCTAGCTTATTATTAGATGATGATGGAAGTTATTCTACATTTGATGGAGATAGTTCATTTCGTTAATTTCTAAAGCAACAAGTTACTATATGATATAAATATTAATAGAAATGTCAATGTTAAAATTGGCATTTTTATTATAAGAAGATAGGAGTATGAAGATGAGAAGAAAAGATAAAAAGAAGTTTTATGGTACATTACTAGCAGGATTATTAC
>CALCBO010000097.1 GCA_937897245.1 uncultured Caryophanales bacterium
TAAATAAAGCATCTCCATTAATACTTAAATTACTATTAAAATAAGCATATCCTAAGCCTATTAATAGTAATAATCCTACGAGTAGTGTTCCATATAATTTTTTTGATTTATCAATTTAACCACTCCTTATCTTCTATGTTTATTATATAATTAGTACTTTCCAGCGTCAATTTTTTATTCCACAATTTATATGTTTACATGTTAAGAAAAATAGTACTATTGGTACTATTTCTTTTAATTAAACTTTTCAGTAAAATTACCATTAAAAAATATTGGTATTTCTTTACCATCTTTGGTAATTCCAGTAATATTTAAGTCTTTACTACCTATCATGAAATCTACATGAGAATCACATTTATTTAAATGGTATTCTTCTAATAAAATATCTTTAGAGATAGTTGGACCATTTTCAATACATTCTGGGAATGAATCACCTAAAGCTATATGACATGAGGCATTTTCATCAAATAATGTTTCTAAAAATATTTGATTAGTATTAGATATTGGGGAATCATATGGTACTAGAGCTATTTCTCCTAATCTATTGGAATTAGGACAGATATTTATCATATTATTAAGAGTATCATTACCTTCTTTAGCTTCAGCTTTAATAGCTTTACCATCTTTAAATTCAACATAGAAATCATTGATAATGGTATCTTGATAAGATAATGGTTTAGTTGCATAGACAATTCCTTCGGCAGAATAACAATCAGGAGATGTGAATACTTCTTCTGTTGGGAAGTTTACTAAAACATCTTTACCATTAGTTAGAGTAGTTTTACCTGATGCCCATAAATGATTTTTAGGTAAATCAATTTTAAAATTAGTACCATTAGAGCTATTATACATTATAGTTTTAAATTGATATTCATTTAGTTTTTTAGCTCTAATATCAAGTTTTTCTATTTTTTCATTCCAAATCTTAGTAGGGTTATCCTCTTTGATACTGCATATATCAAATATTTTATTCCATAATTCTACTAGAGGATCAGGACTATCTTTACAAATAACTTCAGCCCAATCTTTAGTTGGAACAGCCGCAATAGTCCAAGCCAACATAGATTTATCACGCATATCATCAAATACTTTTCTAGTTTCTAGAGAATATTTAGTCATTTCAGTTATTTTTTTAGAATCAATATCCTTCATTAAACCTGGAGTTTCAGATGCTAACATCAAGAAAGCAGCATTTTTCTTGGCATAAACATTCCACATTTCTTTATTCCAAAAAGTTAATTCTTTTAATTCTGCTACATCTAAATACTTTAAAGCATCATGTTTTAAATAAGGATCAATAGCTTCAAAATAAATATCTGTGATACCTCTTTCAAAAGCTTCAGAGGCAACTATTCTTACAAAATCAATTATTTCAATATTAAAACTAATAAATAACGGTTGTCCCTTTTCAATTTTTAAACATGAATCTAATAATACTTTAGCATATTTAATTTTTAAATCATTCATTATATATTCCTCCCTATCTATATTATTATCTTTTTTTCAATACAAATTCATTATATCATCATTTAGATGTAAAAAGAAATGTATGAGCACATTTCTTTAAAATCATTATTTTATGGTTAATTCTACTCTACCTTGTCTATCTCTATTATAAGTAATACTATAAGTCTTATCTGCGATAGTTTTAGTTTGATTTAATTCTTCAAACATATCTGTTAATTCACCATAATCTTCAGCATTACTAGTCTTAGTATATATCATAATACTATAAGTACCTTTTTCTAATTTAGAAATATCTATTTCATTTTTATACCAGGCATAAGTTTTAGCTAAATTATCTTTAGTTTTTAATTCATATGGTCCAATACTACTACCTATATCAATACTAGTTTGTTTATAATTCTTAGTATTTTCAAAGATTATTTTTCTAGTAATATTAGATTGATTTGAATAATCTCCATTATAATTATAAGAATATCCTTCTATTAATAGATTATTATCTTTTAATTCTATTGTTTCAAATTCATTAGTCATATTACGATAAGTAGGAGATTCTTTAGTAGTAATTAGATTATCTCTAATAGATAATTCTAAAGCTTGAGATTTAAGATTTTCTAATACTTTAAAGTTATATCCATGATTATTATCTTCTGCTCTTCTTTGAATATCTTGATTAAAGAAATTGTCTACTAATTGAATAGTATAATAATCTTTAGTTTTAGCTAGTAAGTATAATTCATAATCTCCATTAGGTATATTTGTAAAATCTAATTCTCCCATAAACCAAGCATTTTCATAATTAGTTCCTAAATCATATGGAGTATTATCAGTCCATGATGATAATTCATTTAGATATATTTCTTTAGTATCTTTATTAACAAATAATAAGTTATATTCTTTATCATTTGAATTAGTCTTATCATTAATAATACAATAACCACTCATAGTATATTTATTAGTATTATTATTCCAATCTAGACTTTCTAAATAGAATTCTCCAGGATATTGTTTTTCTTGTAGTTCTTCAAGATTTAGTTTTTCATCAGTTACTACTTCTTCTTCAGTAGTTGGTTCTTCATCTATAATTTGTTCTTCTTCAGTTCCATCACCAACTTGTTTAACAATAGGTTCTTCTACTGTTACTGTTATTTCTTTTGTAGTTTCTTTTCCTTTAGAGTCAGTTACTTTATAAGTAACAATATAAATACCTTCTATTTCAATATTAACAGTATTTTCAATTACTTTAATACTACTTGTTAAGTCTCCATCTTCTGGGTCTTTGGCAGTAACATTTTCTTTTTCATTGAATTTATCATTAACATTTATAGTTACGTCGTTAGCATTTATTACTGGAGCTTTATTTTCAATTACAGTTACTTTTATTTCTTTAGTTGTCTCTTGTGATTTAGAATCAACTACTTTATATATCACTTTATATGTTCCTGGAATTTTTGGATTAACAGTATTTTCTA
>CALCBO010000098.1 GCA_937897245.1 uncultured Caryophanales bacterium
CCTATTTTATATATAAAAGAAATCTTATTTGTATGTGCGGATAAGTTAAGATAGGTTGCATATTCTTGGATATTAAAAACAAGAGTTAAATATAATAGAATGACTATTATATTTTGTATTAAAAGTCGGAATTTGATTTTAATTATTGATATATTCATTTGTAATAAGAAGAGTAGAAATCTTGGTTATAATTAAATTTCGGTAAAAAGAGGATTATACTTATATCGTATTCTTCTAATTAATGTAATGAGATATTCGGGAAGTGTGTTTAATAGTATAGCTTTAAAATTGTATTGAATTCTTGTTAAAAAAGATAATTTATTTCCTATGCCCTGGCTAGGAATATGATTATCTTTATTTCTTAATTTTTATTGTCATAATATATTCATCTTCTGTTTCATTAGAAGTTGAATTAATTTCTACACCAGCTTGTTTTACCATTTTAATAGCTTGATCTATTGTATTAATCGCAATTCTTACATTTTGAGAAATCTTTTTAACTTTAGGTTTTACAGTTTTCTTTTGCTTAATTTTCTTTTCTGTTTCATCGACAGTTAATCCTTTAGAGATAATCTCCTTTAACATATTATTTCTTTTTGTAGTACTATCTAATTGAAGTAATGCTCTAGCATGTCTTTCAGTTATTTCTTTTTTCTTAACTGCTTCTTGAACTGTTATTGGTAATTGTAATAATCTTAATTTATTAGCAATTGTTGATTGACTCTTACCTACTTGTTTTGCTAATTGTTCTTGTGTTAGATTTTGGTTATCTAACAATGCTTGATAAGCAAGTGCCTCTTCAATTGCAGATAAATTTTCTCTTTGAATATTTTCTACTAATGCAGCAGTAGCAGTTTCATCTTCATTATAATCTTGTACTAAACATGGAACTTCTTCTAAATCAGCTAATTTACAAGCTCTATATCTTCTTTCCCCAACAACAATCTGATATACATCACCATATGGTCTAACTACAATTGGCTGTAATAAACCATTCTTTTTAATGGATTCTGCTAATTCCTGAATCTTTTCATTTTCAAAATGAGTTCTGGGCTGCTTTTCATTCGCAATAATAATATTAATATCAATAAACTTATAAATAGGTTCTTTCATTTATATATCACCTCTTAACCACTAGATTATAGCATTTTTTGTCGTAAAACTAAAGAGCTTTATGACGTTTGTATAGATAATAAAACAATCCTGTTACATCTGCTAAAAACCACCCTATCGGTATAGACCACCATATTCCTAATACACCAATAGCTGATATACTTGATAAAGTATAAGATAATATAACTCTTGTCCCCAAAGATATAACTGTCAATATAACTGATATAAAAGGTTTACCAATTCCACGATAATAACCATACCATAAAAATAATAACCCAATACCAATATAACAAGCTCCTTCAATTCTTAAATATTGAACACCTACGGATATGGCTTCAATCTCATTAATATTTAAAAATATCATCATAAAATTCTCTGCAAACATATAGATAACAGAAGATATAACTATACAAAATAAAATAGAAACTATACAAGCATATTTTAACCCCTTATTAACTCTATCTTCTTTATTAGCTCCTTTATTTTGAGCAACAAATGTTGAAAAAGCATTTCCAAAGTCTTGTACTGGCATATATGCTAAAGTATCAATTTTAACTGCTGTACTAAATCCCGCCATTACTGTAACACCAAAACTATTGACTATTCCCTGTACCAACATGATTCCAAAATTCATTACTGACTGTTGAATACATGTTAATAAGGAATATGAGATAAATTTATTAAAAATTCTCTTATCTAAATAACAATGTTCTTTATAAGGAACATATTCTTTTTTCTTATGTAATGTATATACTATCATGAATATTGCTGAAATTTCCTTTGAAAGAGTTGTAGCATGGGCGACACTTTTAACAGTTGTTGATATATATAATATAAAAGTGATATCAAGTATAATATTCGATATCGTAGATATTCCTAGAAACAATAAAGGCGTCTTTGAATCACCTAATGCTCTTAAAAGTGAAGCAAAATAATTATATAAAAATGTAAAGAAAATACCATAAAAAATAATTACAATATAATCTCTAGTTAATACATAAATATCTTTAGGTACATTTAAGAATTTTAATAACGGCTCTACAAAACTTATAGACAATCCCATAATCAAAACACTTATAACTCCTATAAAGACAAAAGAAATCACAAAACTATTTTTCAATTCTTTATCTCTTTTAGCTCCATAAAGCATTGAAAACAGAACTCCAGCTCCCATACATAATCCTAATATTAAAGAAGTAATAAAAGTAACTATACTATAAGATGCTCCTACTCCCGCTAATGCATTAGCACCTAGAAAATGTCCTACAATATATGTATCAACAACATTATATAATTGCTGTAACATATTTCCTAATATTAGTGGTAAGGCAAATAAAATCATCGATTTTAATATTGATTCCTCAGTTAAACTTCTTTTCACTTTACCACCTCCAGTTTTACAAGTATACCATGAATATTAATAATTTGAAACAAACCGCGGACAAATTCAAACCAATCATGAAATAGATATATATAAGTCAGCTTTTTCCTAGAAAAGAGGTGACACAAACACAAAGAAACCCAGGAACTTCCTGGGTTATTATTTAACACAAATGTCAATTTAATCATTTCGTCGAGCAAATGATATTACATAATTTACTCCTTACAAATTGATTTAAATGGTATAAATATATACTCTTTATAATGGTTTCTTCTTAATTTTCCCAAATGGTCTTGGATATTTATTAGGTGTATTTTTTACTTTTTGAATATAAATATTACATCTTTGATCATCCAATGATGCCAATGTAAAATCAACTTCTTTTTTTACTTCTCCACCTAATATCTTAATACCATTTTTTGCTTCCTTTAATTCTTCCTGCCAGATTTTCCCTTTTAAAGTGATGAAATATCCGTTAGGTTTAACTAATGGTAAACATAATTCATCTAGAATATTTAATCTTGCAACTGCTCTAGCAGTGACTATATCAAAAGCTTCTCTATTGTTTACTGCATATTCTTCAGCTCTAGCTGCAATTGCTTTAACATTATCTAACTCTAATTCTTTAACTAAATGATTCAAGAAAGTAATTCTTTTAGATAAAGAATCCACAATAGTTATCTTTAAATCAGGATAAACAATCTTTAAAGGAATAGAAGGAAAACCAGCACCTGCTCCAATATCACATAATGATTGATTATTAAAATCAAAATCAAATGATGGTGTTAATGAATCATAGAAATGTTTTAAATAAACATCTTCTTTATTAACAATAGCAGTTAAATTCATCTTTTCATTCCATTCTACTAAAGTATGATAATAAGTATCAAACTGTTTTAATTGTTTATCAGTTAATACTATTCCTTTTTCTTTTAATGCATTAATAAATTGTTCTATATTCATGATTATCCCTCATACTTTTGTTTAAGATAGATTAATAATACAGAAATATCTGCTGGATTAATACCAGAAATACGAGATGCTTGACCTATTGTCATAGGTCTAATATTAGATAATTTTTGTTTAGCTTCTAATGATAAGTTTAATACATCTTCATAATTAATATCTTTAGGAATTTGTTTTTCTTCCATCTTAATCTGTTTTTCTACCTGTCTTAATGTTTTATCAATATATCCTTTATATTTAACTAAAATAGTGACTCTTTTTCTTTCTTCTCTAGTTAATCCTTGATCTTCAATATAAGGAATTAATAAATCATAATCCACTTCTGGTCTTTGTAATAATTCTTTAGCACTAATACCTTCTTTTAAAGGTGTGGAACCAACATTAACTAATACTTCATTAATTTCAGACTTAGGAGTAAAACGAATAGTATCTAATCTTTCAATCTCATTATGAATATGATTCATCTTATCTACATAATGCTGATATTCTTCTTCAGTAACTAAACCTACATTATGTCCATAATTTCTTAATCTTTCATCTGCATTATCATGTCTTAATAATAA
>CALCBO010000099.1 GCA_937897245.1 uncultured Caryophanales bacterium
ATTTTGAAATTATTTTTGCAAAAAAGAACTAATAATAAAGGATTGGAGAGGAAATCTCCTAGAGTGCATTCAATATAGGATTGCAGTGGGCACTAAGTGGTAATCAAGTCGTATGATTGGTGACGACATATTAATTCTTGTAAAGGGGAACCGCAATTTTGGTAACGAAATTGTAAGAATCAGGGAAATCCTACTTGACCTAAGGCTCAAAGTTAACTATGTGGATTGCCAAGCAATTCATATAATAAAAGTAGGTAACTACTTTTTTCTTATTTCTATAGTAAAGGATAATTTATGAAGAAAAACAAACGAAGTGAATTAAACAATTTAGTTGAACAAACAAAGAAAAGAGAAAAGATAAAGAAAGAGCATATTGATAAAAAATGGTTATTGATTGTATCTATTGTTGCTTTTATATTATCATTTATTTTGTCATTTATAGCTAATACTACTATTCCTAATTTACCATTAGTAATAGGTATTATTATTACTTTGTTATTTGTTCTTTTAGGTATTATATTTGATATGATAGGAGTGGCAGTTACAGCTGCTGAAGAAAGTGTTTTTCATTCAATGAATTCAAGAAAAGTACCTTCTGCAGATGTAGCGGTTAAGATGATTAAGAGTGCAGATAAAACATCTAATTTTTGTTGTGATGTTTTAGGAGATGTTTGTGGTATTATTTCAGGTGCAGCGGGAATGACAATTGCAACTTGTTTGGTTAATTTTTATAAAACAGATGTCTTATTTACTTATTTAGTTATAACTGCTTTTATTTCCGCAATTACTATTGGTGGAAAAGCAGTTGGCAAAAGCTTTGCAGTTAATAAGAGTGATATTATTTTATATGAATTTGCGAAATTTATTTCAATTTTCTATCATAAAAAGTAATTTATTTACAAGCTAATCCATTTGTGGTATAGTAAAGCCAGAAAAAAGGAGGAGTATATATGGGGTATCGTCTTGGAAACAAAGATATTAAACTTAATGGAAAGAGAATGTCAAAAATAGCAACTGGCAAAACTGGTGATGTATATAGATATCATAATATGGCTTTAAAAATATTTAGAAAGCCTGATACTCCTATGTCTATTGAAACAGCTGAATATTTGACAGGAATATCAACTAATAGAGTGTTACTTCCACGTAAACTATTATTCTATAATCATGCTTTTAAAGGATATAGTTATACTTTAGTACCTAAAAAAGGGCATGCTAAAAGGATGTTAACTTTACCTAAAGGTGAAGTTATAGAGAATATTATTTTGCTAGAAAAAGATATTGAACGTTTAAGTCGTAGAAATGTCTTATTAAGTGGAGTTAATCCAAGTAATACAATTTTTAATGGAAGATTATATATGATTGATCCTAGTGAATATACAGTATTAGATATGTGTCCAACAGAAGAATTAGAGACTTTAAATAAATATCAATTACATCTCTTATTAACTACTCTTATTACTTCTGATATTAGAAAAAGTAGTGATATGAGTAATTATGAGAGATTAGTTAGAAAAATTTTGGATGAAAAAGAAGACAGTGAGGATAGCAGTGATTTCTTTGATAGTATTATTGGTAAAAATGATAGTGTTAAAGATGATATGTATAGTGTAGTTAAACCGATGATGAGTGAAATGTATGAAAAATTGCTTGAAGATTTAATTTCAAACAATACCGACTCTCCAATATTCACACATCACATCGACTATATAAACAAAGCACATTATAAACGCGATATTCCATACGAACAAACCGAACCTAATCAAATAGTTGTTGATTACATCGCAAGTATGACAGACGATTATTTTATAGAACTGTATCACCACCTATTTCCGAACAGTGATAGAAAAATTGAATATAAAGGATACTTTAATTAAAGGAGATTATAAAAATGGAAAAGAAAATATTTGAAACAATAAGTCCAATTATTGACGAGTATTGGAAGGATTTTCAAGAAAAGAAAAACAACGCTGCAACAAAAGATTTTATTGTTAACCCATCTATACCTATTATTTGGTTTGGTGATATAGAAAAATATATGAGTTCTTCTAATAAATTAAAGATTGTAACTGTAGCATTAAATCCATCTGTACTGGAATTCAATGAAAAGAAAAGTAATGTCAATCCTGAAATCTCCCTGCGTTTCTCACAGTGTGCTGAAATAAATTTAAAAAATGAGAAATTGTCTGATGAAGATAAAAAAAATTTTTACAACTCGCTAAACAATTATTTTGAATCCAACCCTTATGATAAATGGTTTAATAATTTTGAAAAAATATTAAATTCGTTAAAAGCAACATACGGTGGCAAAATGAATGTGGATAATACACCATATGAAAATCAAGCAATACACATTGATATTTTTTCCGCAATTGCAACGAACCCCACTTGGGGGAAACTTAAAAACAATGAAAAAGAAAACAAGAGAAAATATTTTTATCATAATAATTATCGTTTTAGGAATTTTTATTGCATTAAAATTATTTGAAAAATATTTGAGT
>CALCBO010000100.1 GCA_937897245.1 uncultured Caryophanales bacterium
CTGTCGGAGTGGTGCCTGTCCCACATTGAGGACAGCTCCAACGAAACCGATGCCTTCCTGCGCAACCGGATCCGCCATCATGTGATGCCCCTGCTGAAGCAGGAGAATCCCAAAATCGCGGAAAATCTTTCCCAAATGGCGCTGCGGCTGCGGCTGGATGAGGAATACCTCTCCCGGCAGTCGAATTTCCCGTCTCTACCGCCGGTAGAGACACTGAAAACCATGGAGCCTGCCCTGCGAAGCCGCTGCCTGACGGCCTTTCTGGAGGAAAGCGGCGTCAAAGAGCCGGAAGATGCCCATATTGCCCAAGCGGAAGCGCTGCTGTATTCCCAGAAGCCCTCTGCCAGAGCCTCCTTCCCGGGAGGTGTCACCATTGCCCGAAGCTATGACCGGCTGCTGGTGATGCAGGAGAAGGAGAAATCACTCCTTTTCAAGCTATTACAACTGCTTTGGCTGCAACAGTAGGAACTGGTAATATTACTGGAGTAACTGGTGCTATTGCGATTGGTGGACCAGGAGCCGTTTTCTGGATGTGGGTATCTGCAATACTTGGTATGGCAACAAAATATTCAGAAATAGCATTAGCAGTTAAATATCGTGAAAGAAACAAAAAAAGTGGTGGGTGGGCGGTCCGATGTACTATATTAAAAATGGTTTAGGTTCTCATCTTCAGTTCTTAGCTGTATTATTTTGTTTCTTAGGAGCTTTTGCAGCAATTGGTACTGGAGGTATGACACAAATTAATACGATTGCTAGTTCCATCAATACTACTATTGCTTCTTTTGGAGTAAATATACCAACATTTATAATGTTAGATTAAAGTATTCCCTTTACTAGTCTTGTTATTGGTAGTATTGTTGCAGTTATTTCTGGCTTAGTATTATTTGGTGGTATAAAACGTATAGGACGTGTTACTGAGAAGTTAGTACCTATTATGGCATGTGTTTATGTACTTGTAGGAATTATTGTCGTTATTTGAAATATTCAATATGTTGATGATATCATAAAAATCATCGTCCAAGGAGCTTTTAATGCAAAAGCCGCTATTGGTGGCGGAGTCGGAATTACAATCATGTCTACTATTAGAAATGGTGTAGGACGTGGTGTCTTCTCTAATGAAGCTGGTTTAGGAACTGCACCTATGGCTCATGCTTCTACCTGGGAAACTGAACCTGTTAAACAAGGATTATATGGTATTTTTGAAACTTTATGGATACAATTGTTATTTGTACATTAACTGCTTCCATCTTGTTATGCGGTTATTTTAATGGTGTTCATATTCCTTGGGGTAATAACGCAGGTATTGATTTAATATCTTCAAGTATAGGTAATGTTTTTGGTAATCAATTAGGATCACTTATCATTTCTATCTGTATTACATTATTTGCCTTATCTACAATTCTAAGCTGGGCATTATATGGTACAAGATGTTTTGAATATTTATTTGGATATAAGAGTATTAAACCTTATCAATTCATGTTTATCTTCTTTGTGATTGTAGGAGCTTGTTTACAATTAGATATCGTATGGCTAATTGCCGATACATTAAATGGTTTTATGGCTATTCCTAACTTAATAGCATTACTCATTTTATCTCCTGTAGTCATTAAAACAGCAAAAGAATATTTCAATAAATAAACGAGGAGCTGGACTCCTCGTTTTTGCTTCTTGATCACTTTTTATCGATGTGTTAGAACCATCACTCATCATCATAGATATGCAATGAGAAAAATCTCACTAATAGGTGTTATAAAACATAACCTACCACTCATTAAAAGTCCCTTCACTTTTATTGCATAAAAATCCAGTTATATTTAATAACAATGACTACTAATATTCAAAAAGTCATCTTTCATTATATGACTTTAAATTGTGTCCATTTTTCTGACTTTAATCGTAGATAGAATACAACTGCTCTAATGCTCCAATCTAGACACATTGCTAATGCAATACCAATAACCCCTAGATTCATATACACTGCTAATATAATAGAAAATACAAATCTACCTAATACTGTAGAAGCAATAGAAACAATCATTGTAAACTTAACATCACCTGTAGCTCTTAAACCATTACTTAATGGACCAGAGAATGGGAAAGCAACAGTATTAAAGATATTATGAATTAAGACTAATTAAATCTATTGTCTGATCTGATAATGCATAGAACTTCATAATAAATGGTGTTAGCACAAAAATAAATACATTCCAGATAATAGAGAATACTAATGTCCATTTCATTAACTTCTTAAAATAATATTTAGCACTATCTATATCACCTGCTCCCATACATTGTCCTATAACAGTAATAAATATAGGCCCCATTGTTACACCTACTAAAGCTGCAAGTGACCAAATACTTTGCGCAACACCATTAGCTGCTATCTGATATGTACCAAACATTGCTACAACGCTACTTAGTGCTACTTTTACTAATTGAAATACTCCTTGTTCAATACCATTAGGTACTGCAATGTTTAATATACTTTTAAGTAATTTTACATCAAATCTTAATATCCATTCTTTAACATAATAAGTGATATTAGATTTCTTAAAGCATAATACTGTAATCACTACTGCCGAGAAAAGTCTTGCTAATAAAGAAGGATATGCAACACCAGCAACTACTGCATGCAAAACAAACACGCCAATCATATTTCCTACTGCATTAATTATATTAGACACAATTGAAATATACATTGTAACCTTCGTTTTCCCCATACTACGATATAATGCTGCACCCGCATTATAAATTGCAATCGCTGGATATGAATATGCTGATATTCTTAAATATGTGATACAAGCATCCATAACACTATTTTCAACTTCTCCAAATAATAATTTTAATAATGATTCATTGAAAATTAATACCAATACAGCTATCATTATTGAAAAGATTGTAGAAAACATGAATAACTGGCTAGAAGATTTAACACTATTTTCTTTATCCTTTTTTCCTATATATTGACTAATAACAACTGCTCCACCAGAAGCTAAAGCTGTAAATAAATAGATAAAGATAGTATTAAAACTATTGACTAAAGATACACCAGATACTGCTGATTCTCCAGCATAGCTAATTACAAATGTATCTACAATTCCTACTAGCATAACTAACAATTGTTCAAAGAACATAGGAATTATCATATTCTTTAAATCCTTATTACTAAACATCACATCACCCCTTACGACTAAGTATTATAAACCCCTAGTGTAACTCCAAGTAAAGGGAATTATGATATATAATCATATAAAAATAATTATTAATTATTAGGATATTGTCCTTATAAACCTACCAATGAAGTACATAATATAAAATAAAAAGCTTCTTATTCATGAAATATCCCTAAATATTATTTACCATTTCTTAACTTTACAATTGATTTCTACCATGTTAGTATGTAAACCAATCGAGGGAGTAGTCTCACAAATAAAGTGTGATGTGATCAACAATCGCGAATATTTCAAATATTCTGGTCCATCTTAAAGACAAGACTCGTTAAAGAATATCTCTCTTTAACGGACTTGTCTTTTTGTTTGTTAAAGAGAAAAACAGGAGGATTTTGAATGTTTTATCAAAAAGATTATGAAAAAGTTTTAGAAGAATTAGAAACTTCTATTGATGGTTTATCCAATGATGAAGTCATTATTCGTCAAGAGAAATATGGTTTAAACAAGTTAGAAGAACAAGAAAATGAAAGTGCATTAAATATCTTTATAAGTCAGTTTAAAGATTTATTAGTTATTATTTTAATTGTTGCTGCTATTATATCAGGAATTAGCGGACAATTAGAAAGTACTATTGTTATTGTAGCTGTTATTATAGTTAATGCAATACTTGGAACAATACAAACATTAAAGGCACAAAAATCATTGGATAGCTTAAAGAAATTATCTATTCCAAAAGTTAAAGTGATACGTAATTCTCAATTATATGAAATTGATTCTACGCAGCTAACAATTGGAGATATTGTTGTATTAGATGCTGGTGATATTGTTAGCGGTGATGGACGTATCATTCAGTGTTCTTCTCTACAAATAAATGAAAGTGCGTTAACCGGTGAAGTTGATAGTGTTGATAAGATTACTAATGCCATTCAAAGTGATGTTGTTGTTGGAGATCGTAAAAATATGGCTTTCTCTTCAAGTTTAGTAACAAATGGAACTGGACGTTATGTTGTGACTGCTATTGGAATGGACACAGAAATCGGTAAAATCGCAACTATGTTAAATGAAGCTAAGGAGAGAAAAACACCATTACAAAAGAGTTTAGATGATTTTAGTGGTCAATTATCTATAGGTATTATGATTATCAGTGCTATAGTATTTGTATTAAACTTATTCTTAGCTAAGTTAACTATTATTGATTCTTTAATGATAGCAGTAGCATTAGCAGTTGCTGCTATTCCTGAAGCATTAAGTTCTATTGTAACGATTGTACACAAAAAATGGTACAAGAAAATGCAATTATTAAAAATTTAAATTCTGTTGAAAGCTTAGGATGTGTTTCAGTTATTTGTAGTGATAAAACAGGAACATTAACGCAAAATAAGATGACTCCACAAACCATCTATATTTATGATCAAGTTTTAAATATAAATGACTTAAATAGTCATAACCATGATCATCAAGTTTTACTTAAGTCTTGTTTATTATGCAATAATGCTGTTGTTAATGATGAGCAAAGAATTGGTGATCCTACGGAATTAGCTTTAATAGATTTAGTTCATGAACATACAAAAAATGACGAAAGATTTAAAAATACAGCAGTAAGAGTATCAGAATTACCATTTGATAGTGATAGAAAATTAATGACTATCTCTTCTTTAAATCATATTTATACTAAAGGAGCTCCTGATGTTATCTTACAAAGATGTAATACCATCTT
>CALCBO010000101.1 GCA_937897245.1 uncultured Caryophanales bacterium
CAAGCAGATAGTAATGCAACAAAAGTTATTCATATGATAAATGGAACCATTTATTCACAATCATATTTAGATGTTAATGGATTGTATTTTGGTGAATCTGTAGCTTCACATAATAGAAGTGTTTGGTGTATTGTTGATGGTGATTATAATAGTTGTATAGAAGAAAATTATGTTTTTGAAAGTGAAGAAGAATGCTTAAATTATGCTGAAAATTGTGAGCTTGGTTCTATTCTTATTGACGCTATTGATTATATAGATGATATTAGTGAAATAAATCGTGATACTTATTTAAAATTTAATGTAGAAAACAATATTATTAGTGATGCTTATGTCTGTAATAAGAATAATTCAGAATTCTGCCTTCATAGTGGTAATGATAATTTCTTTAGTGAAAACAAAAGTACAATGCAATCTTTGGTAGGATGGATTAATGAAAAGGGAGGAAGTTGCTCATTTAATGATTTAGAAGCTAGCTGTTTTTTTAAAGAGGGTAATAGTGGAATTTCAATATTAGCTCAAGCTAATGGGTTGATTGAGATAAGTGAATTAAATTATGATTGTAATCCAAATTGTTTTTGTCAACCTGGAAAAGATGGAATAAGGATAACAGATACAAAGAGAATTGTTAATGTTTTTAGTTCAGTAGCACAAGCTTGCTTTTAATAAAAATGAGATTTAAAAGCATATTAATTAGAGTACAGCTAATATAAAGAGAATTTATGGATATATACAAAGATATTATACCTATTGACTTCTTATTTAAAATTTGATATAAGTTAATCTAATAAAGAGGTGGTACTATGGATGGATTAGTATTATTTAATTTAGATGAAATATTTACGATTCAATTATGATTGTATAATTGGGTCGTTTTTAAATGGAGGGTTATTATGGAAGCGAGTATTGATTATATCTTGAGTGTATTAGAAGAACATGGTGTTAGTTTAGATAAATTACAAGAGGTTCGGAAATCTTATGAGATTGCTAGTGAAGTTCATAAGAATCAGTATAGACAAAGTGGAGAACCTTATATTATTCATCCTTTACATGTAGCAGCTAATTTATTAATGATGGAAGTATATGATGCTGATTGTATTAGTGCAGCTTTACTTCATGATACTATTGAAGATAGTGAAGATAATTTTTCTAAAGAAGATGTTTGTCGACTTATTAATCCAACTGTTGCAGAATTAGTTGATGGAGTAACTAAAATGAGAAGAATGAATTTTTCTTCTAAAGAAAATCAAAATTTAGCTAATACTAGAAAAATATTATCAGGATTAAATAAAGATGTTAGAATAATACTTATTAAATTGGCAGATAGACTTCATAATATGCAAACTTTAGAATATAAGAGGCCTGAAAAACAAGTAGAAAATGCAAAAGAGACTATGGAGTTATTTATTCCTATTACTTTAGCTATTGGAGCTTATCAATTAAAGAATCAATTAGAGGATTTGTCATTACAGTATTTAGATCCAGAATGGTATCAATTAATATATGATTTTAGAGAAAATATTGGAGAAATAGAAATTCCTAGATTGGGAGAAATAAGTGATAATATAAATAAAATATTAAATGAAAATGGTGTTTCTAATGATATAGTTTTAAGAAATCAGACAATTCATACAATTTATAAGAAAATGCAGAATGGTATTATACCAGAGTCAATGTATGATTTGTTTTATTTAAAGATATTAGTTGATAAAGAAGATGATTGTTTTGATACTTTTAAATTTGTACATCGTTCTTATGTACCAATACAGGGTAAATTTAAAGATTATATTAATAGTCCTCGTACTAATTTATATCAATCATTACATACGGCTGTTTTAGATAGTAATGGAAAACAATTAAAAGTTAAAATTAGAACTAATGATATGAATAAAGTGGCTGCTTGGGGTGTTCCTGCATTATGGTCTATTGAAGATCGTTGGACTTGGGATGAGACTCAAGATTATTTAAGAGATGAATGTCAATTTGCGAAGAGATTACAAGAGTTAGATGATAATTGTCCTGATAATATGAAATTTATGGATTTAATTAATAAAGATTTATTAACAGATCATGTTTATGTTTATACAGATAAAGGAATGATTATGGAATTACCTGCAGGGTCAACAGTCTTTGATTTTGTTTCAAGAATATATCCATATTTAATGGATCAAATGATAGGGGTTGTGGTGAATGGAAGAGAAGTTCCAATGGACCAAGTATTAGAAAATCATGATATGGTACAAGTTATTACTAAAAATAATAGTAATCCATTTGACTTTGGAGATAATTCTATAGTTAGTAAGGGATTACAAAAAGTATTATCAAAGAATTAATTATGAATTATTTTCATAATTTTTTTTCGACATAAAAAGTACATATTATATGTTATTTTTTTATTGGTGATTTGATGAAAAAATTATTATGTTCTGGTGTGATATTTGTTATTATGGGGTTTCTTTTAGGAGTTTTTATTTTTAATAAAAGACAGTTATTGTTTAGACCAAGTAAACATGTATATTATGTATTAGAAGAAGGAGTATATGATAATAAAAAGTTATTACAAACTAGTATTAGCAATCTTAAATATAAAATAATTGATTATAATAAGGATAAGTATTATGTTTATTTAGGTATTTCTAAAGATTTAGATGTTATTACTAGATTAAGTAAGGTATATGATAAGAAGGGAGTACAGACTATTATTAAAGAAAAAGAATTTATTTCTGATGAATTTTTAACTAATGTTAGTCAGTTTGATTTATTAATAAAGGATACTAAAGATGATGAACAAATATTAACTATAGAAGAAGTAGTATTAGCTAATTATGAAGAAATATTTAAAAAGAAGTAGTAAAGATAAAAAACTTGTTTATAATATAAATGGGGTGTTTATGAGTTATCGAATGAAGGAAATACCTATAAATGAAAGACCTAGAGAGAGGTTAAAAATAGTAGGAGTTAAGAATTTAACTGATAAAGAGATTCTTTCAATACTATTAAAGACAGGGACTTATCAACATAATGTTTTTGATGTTTCTATTGAATTATTAAATAAGTATTCTTTAGCTAATTTAGAAAATGTTAGTTTGGATGAATTAACTAAAATTAAAGGAATTGGAGAAGTAAAAGCAATTGAATTGTTAGCGGCAATTGAGTTAGGAAAAAGAATTGTTTTAAGAAAAAATAATATGAGAAAGAAGTTAGAAAATGCTAGAGTTATTTGGGAAGATGCTAGATATTTATTTTATAATCTTCAACAAGAGAATTTTTATGCATATTATTTTAATAATAAACAGGAGTTAATTAATCGTAAATTAATATTTATGGGAACTGTTAATTGTGCTACGACACATACTAGAGATGTTTTTAGGGAAGCTATTAAAGTTAATGCTACTACTATAGTATGTTTACATAATCATCCTTCTGGAGATGTTACTCCATCAAAAGCAGATATAGTTTTTACAGAGAGATTAATGAAGACTGGAGAGATTCAAGGAATACCAGTAGTTGATCATATTATTATAGGAGATAATACTTATTATAGTTTTTATGAACACGGAGTATTTTAAAACTATAATTGTTTCTGTAAGTAAATTATAATATAATAAATAAAGGGATGGTTTTATGAAGAAGAAGAAAAATAAGAAATTATATTTAATTATTTCATTGGTATTTATCATATTAATTAGCATTTCATTGTTGTTGAGTAATAGGATAAAATTTGGAACTATATTTAAAGATAGTAGTATTTTAATACAAAGAATAGTTATTAGTCCATTTACTATTTTAAATAAAGAAAAGGGAAAGAGAGCTACAGAGAGTTATTTAATTCAAAAGAATGTTAATGCATCATTAGAAAAAGAGATTCAAGAATTAAAAGATGTTTTAGAATTAAATAAAACATTAACTGAGTATGATGTAGTTAATGCAACTATAGTATCACGTAATAAGAGTTATTGGTTTAATACAATTACGATTGATAAGGGAAAGTCTTCGGGAATAAAGAATGGACAAGCTGTTATTACAAAGAATGGATTAATAGGAAAGATTACTAAAGTATCTAAATATTCTAGTGAAGTAAAATTAATTACTTCTGATGATATTAATTTTAAAGTAAGTGTTTCTATTAAAACTAATGAAGTTGATAATTATGCAATCTTAAATGGTTATGATGTAGATAGTGGATTAATTAAAGCTAATGGGATAGATAAAATGACAGAGATAAATAAAGGAGATATTGTTTTAACTAGTGGATTAGGAAGTATGTTTCCAGCAGGTATTTATATTGGAGAAGTAGAAAAGGTAGAAAATGATAGGTATAATTTAAGTAAAACAGTTTTTATTAAGACTTATCAGAATTTTAATGATATTCATTATGTAACTGTTTTAAAGGAGAAGAAATGATAGCTATTATAATAATGATTATTTCTTTATTGTTGGATGGATTGTTAAGTAATTTTTTACCTTTTATGCCTAATGATTTATCTTATTTTACTCCTTTATTTACTGTTGTTTCTATTTTTATTATTTATCCTTATTATAGAAAGGATATAAAGAAATTTTTAATTACTATTTTTATTTTAGGAATAGTGTATGATTTGTTTTATACTAATTTATTATTTTTTAATGGAGTTTTATTTTGTTTAGTTGGTTTATTAGTTAAAGTGTTATATAAGAATTTTGAGGTAACTCCAATACGTTTATTATTTTATATAGTTATTATAGTTTCTTTTTATGAATCATTATATGGAATAATATTATTAGTATTTCAGATGGTTCCAGTTACTATAAATAAAATTATTTATAAGATTAGTCATACTTTGTTATTAAATATTATTTATGGAGAAGTAGTATTTATAATAGAGAAGATTATTCCACGAAAGTATAAAAAAATGAGTATTAATTAGAATACTTATTTTTTTTGTGAATAAGTATTAACTAGGAGGAAATGGAATAATGAGAGTAGAAAAAAGATTAGTATTAAAAAAAGGTATTAAGAAATTATGTTATCAAATACTTTATACAGTAATTATTGTTTTAATTGGTTTAATTGTAGTTAAGAAGAATCCTGATGTTAGAAGTTTATTAAAAAGAAATATTTATGAAAAGAGTTTTCCTTTTCAAAAAGTACATAATATTTATGATAAGTATTTTGGAAATTTATTAAGTGTTAAGAAGAGTAGTGATAAGAGTGAAGCTGTGTTTAAGGAAAAAGTAGTTTATAAAGATTTAGAGGAGTATAAAGAGGGAATTTATAGAGTAAAAGTTAAGAGTGGAGATAATATTTCTTTTATAGATAGTGGGGTAATAATATATATAGGAAATAAGGATGATTTAGGAGAAGCTATTGTTGTGGAACAAAGTGATGGTGTAGAAGTAACTTATAGTAATATTATTAATGATAAATATAAAGTATATGATTATGTGGAAAAGGGAGATATTATAGGTAATGTTAAGGAAGATTATTTTTATTTAAGTTTAGAAAAAGATGGGAAGTATTTAGATTATAAAGAATATATTTAAGATTAGTCCTTTAGTTTATATTATTGCGTTAGGGGCCGTATTAACTGCTTCTTTTAGAGAATTTATAATTATTAGTATGTTGGTTATTATTCATGAATTGGGTCATTCTATGATGGCATATGTTTTTAAAGTGCCAATTAAGGAGATTTATTTATATCCTTTAGGTGGTATTTCTAAATTTAAGATGGATTTAAATGAAAATATATTTAAAGAGTTTTTAATTCTTGTTATGGGACCTATTTGGCAATTTATAGCTTTTTATATTCTATTAGTTATATTTCCTACTAAACAAATGGAGACTTCAGTGTATCATTATAGTTTATTGGTGTTTAATTTGTTACCTATATATCCTTTAGATGGGGGAAGATTATTAAGAGTTATTTTAGATTTGTTTTTTCCATATAAAAAGAGTTTACAGTGTGTATTATTTTTTAGTTATTTGGTGGTGATAGTGTTATTATTAGTATTTTTTCAGTTAAAGATTAATTATATTATGATGTTTATATCATTGTTGTTTATAATAACTAAGGAGGTTAAGAAGGTTAATCTTATTTATCAAAAATTTTTATTAGAACGGTATTTTAATAATTATAATTTTAAGAGATGTATGTTGATAGGTGATGTTAGAAATTTTTTTAGAGGAAGAAGACATATTATAAAAAATGGAGGAAAGTATTATACAGAAAGAGAATTGTTAGAAAAAATGTATAAAAAAATGTGAAAAATTGTTGACTTTGATGAGGCTCTTTGTTATAATTCAATTACTGACTGTGATTAAGTTAGTAGTTTTGGGGCATTAGCTCAGCTGGGAGAGCGCCACGTTTGCACCGTGGAGGTCAGCGGTTCGATCCCGCTATGCTCCACCATTAGAAATCTAAAGAACTTGAAAAAAGTTCTTTTTTATATTACTATGTATCTAGCAAGTATTCTTGCATAAAATAAAAAAAGGGAACATTCAGTTTTCTCTAGTTGAATGTCTACCTAATAAATTTCCAGTGTCTGCGTCAATTATTTCTGCAGCCTTTTTGTCGTAGCCTTCGAGCGGTATAGAGTAGACATTAACAGCGACCCCATGGTTAGCCAAATCCAAAAGCACATCATAGAATTTTTTGTTATTGAACAAAAAGATAGAGACATCTAAAGTATGAATGCTGTCCTTATTATTCTGGAGCCATCTTGCAAATGATTTAAAAAAATTCGGAGAAGATCCTAGGTCT
>CALCBO010000102.1 GCA_937897245.1 uncultured Caryophanales bacterium
AAAGTTGGGGCTTTTTCTTTGACAAATGCTCAAATAAATAAATTAAGTACTAAGGGAAGCTTTAATGATTTCAATGAAGAAAGTATTGGTTCTTTAAATCTAAAAACATCTGGTAATTATATAACTAATTCTGGTGATATTGATAATCCTAAAGTGGGTGATTTTAGAATATCTTTTAAGTATAATAATTCTTCAGAAATTAGTATTCTAGCAGTTCAAAGTGGAAAGTCTTTTAAAGCATTCACATCAAAAGCAGGTAAGAGTGTTAATAAAGTTGTAGATGGTTCGCTAAGTGGTAAGGAAATAATTGAAGATATAAAATCTGAAGATAATTTCTTAAAATGGGGTCTTAGAGGTCTAGGAGTTTTATTATGTATAATTGGATTTGCTGCAATATTAAGTCCAATTAGTACTATAACTGGATTTATTCCAATTCTAGGATCTGTAGTTGGTGCTGCAGTTGGATTGGTATCCTTTGCTTTAGGTTTAGCCCTAAGCTTAATAGTGATTGCTATTGCTTGGATTAGATTTAGACCAGTTCTGGGTATTTCTTTACTGGCCATTGCCGCTATTTTAATTGTTTTCTTGATTAAGAAAAGTAAAAAAAATAAAGATTCCAATAGTAGCTCACAAGCAGTAAGCCAGTAATAATTGTAAGAAAAAAGATACTAGTTTATACTTATTAGTATCTTTTTTAGTGCCTTTATTAATTCAAATCAATCTACAACATGTTCTTTCTTTTTAGTATTACAGCTACTATAACTGATAATAATACAGAAGCAATAGTAATAATTATACATGCATTAACATCTGTTGAAATATCTCCTAGAGGAACATTCATTCCTAAGAATGAAGAAATCATAGTAGGTATTGATAAAACAATTGTAGCTCCAGCTAAGAATTTCATTATATAGTTCAAATTATTTGAAACAATAGTAGCATAAGTATCAGTAATAGATGATAAAATATCTCTATATATTCCACTCATTTCAATAGCCTGTTTATTTTCAATTATAGCATCTTCTAGTAAATCCATATCTCCTTCATATAAATTAAATATTGCTTTCTTTGATAGCTTTTCTAACACTAATTCATTAGCTTTTAGTGAAGTAATAAAGTATACTAAAGTTTTTTCTATTTCTAATAAATCTATTAAATCTTTATTTTCAGTAGATTGTTTTAATACTTGTTCTTTCTTTTCAATATCATTATTTAATTGTTTTAAGGCTCTTAGATAATAACTTGATGTTCTTAATAGTATTTGAATTAAGAAACGGACTTTTTTAGCTGTTCTAAAGTCTTTTATTTTATTCTTACGAAAATCACTTAATACTTCTATATTCTTAGTAGATACTGTAATTACATAATTATTCTCAGTAATAATTATACCTAAGGGATATGTCTTATAAGTATGTCTTGATTCTTCTTCTTCTAAATATGGGGTATCTATTACTACTAGAGTAGCATTACCACTTTGTTCTACACGAGGAAGCTCTTCTTCATCTAGCATTTTTAAAATTAAATCTTTATCTACTTTAGTCTTTTCTACTACTTTATCTATTTCGTCATTAGTCGGTGAGCATAATTCTATCCACGAATCTACAGTGATTTTTTTAGCTTTCTTTATTTTTTTATCTTTTAGTGTTGTTTTTAATACTCTTAACATAATTATACTCCCCTCCTTTTTTCCCGGATATTATACCATATTTTTTTAATTTTGTCTTTAGTTTCTTTAAAAAAAGCTAAAACCTTATAGTTTTAACTTTCTTTATTGTAATTTTATATTAGTTTGATGCTCTTTATTATCTCTTAGATAAGTAATAGTTATTTCTTCTCCTATTTTATGTTGATATAATTCATATTTTAAATAACCTGTATTTTTTATTTCAGTATTATTTATTTTAATAATTATATCTCCTTTCTTTAATTCTGAGTTAGATGCATTACTATTTTTATCTATATTTAGTATTATTACTCCATTAGTTATATCCTTAGGTAGTTCTATATCATGTTTAATAATTGATTTAGTATCATTAATATTAGCCATATCAATTCCTAGTTTAGGTCTTTCTATTTTATTATCCTTTTCTAAATCCTCTATATTATTCAAGGCATCTTCGATTGGTATAGCAAAAGCCATGCCTTCAATATCTTCTTGAATTAGTTTCATTAAGCATATTCCAATTACTTCTCCATTAACATTTAGAATTGGTCCTCCACTATTTCCGGGATTAATTGGAGCATCTATTTGTAGTACTTTCATTACCCAATCATTATTAGTAGAACTTGATAATTCAGTACTTACTAGTCTATCTTTTCCTGAAAGAATACCTGATGATACACTATTTCTATAAGTATAGCCCATAGGAGAACCTACTGCATATACCATATCACCTATTTTTAAATCTTGACTTTTTCCTAAAGTAGCTATTAGTTTTATATTTTTCTTATCTACTCTTAATACTGCTAGGTCTAGATATTTATCTTTTCCTAAGACAGTAGCTTCTGTTTCTTTATCATTAGAAAAAGTTATTATTACTTTTTCAGCACTTATTATATGTTCATTAGTTAGAATATAACCATACTTATCATCTACTTTATAGATAAAACCAGAGCCATTACTTTCTACTTCTTCATCTTTAATAGTTTGAATTAGTACTACTGCATCAAATATTTTATCAAGAGAGGTAGATAGAGAAGATTTTTCATATACTTTACTTCTATTCTTATTAGATATAATATTATTAGAATTAAAATAAGAAGTTACTTGAAGTAATAAGTACATTACTAATCCTCCAAATAAGAAAGCAATTATTAATAGTTTTAATTCATGTTTATCAATTTTATTCATGATTAATATTACGCCTTTCTATTTTAGCTAAATCTTGCCAGTTATCTGGAAATCCCATTCTTTCTAAAACATCTTTAATACTAATTGTATGTAAATTATAATTTAGAGTTTCAATAACATTATCTAATTCTATAGACATATTTTTAAATTCTTCTGGTAAGAGCATTTGCTTCATAATAATTATTAGGGCAAACAAGTCATTTTTACCATAAATATATTCATCATCTACTTTTGGTATTTTTAATAATTTATGAAATATAGTATCATCAATTAATTTCTGAGTTCTATTTTCATATAAAATATCTTCATGAGCACATAAATTACGATAATTTGCGAGTATTGGTAAATAAACAGTAAATGTTGATGAATCTATTTCATATATATCAGATATATCTTCTTGGTCTTCTGGTTTTAAGATTTGATACATTTCACTTACTATTCCAAACGATAATACTTTTACTAATATCCATAATGGGATATATCCATAATTTGATACATAGTGAAGAGTTGCTGAATGTTGTGAACCATTAACTCTTATTTGACGTTTCATTTTCTTTAATAAATCATTTAATTGAGATTGTTTATCTGGTGCTTTAGTAAAGTTCTTTTCTTTTAAATAATCTCTTTCACGATAACCATATTTTTTAGATAATTGATAAGATATTATTGATTTTAAGTTATTTTCAATTACTAATAAGTATTTAAATATTACATTTCTAAAAGAACGATCAAATAAGAAGAGACTATACATTTCTTCAAAGGTAGTACCTGGTTTAAAATCTCTATCTTCATTAACAAATAAATGTCGATATCCATTTAGAAAAAAATAATTTTCTCTTAAAAGAACTTGTTTTGTATAACGTTCATCATTGATTATCATTTTTTTCTGTTTTAAGATTTGAACTTGTTCATCTAAGTTTTTAAAATTTTTCTCTCTCATAGTCTCACCTATTATAGATTATATCACAAATATTTGTGGAAAAATAGAAAAATTAATGGAAAATTGTGTTATAATTAGAGTGTATTGTTCTTATTTAGGGGGGATATTATGCCAGCAACTATAGTTCATTCTTTTTTCGCAGAAGATGTCTATGATATTTTACCTAGTTATATTAATAGAAAGTTAGATTTAGGTCTTTGTAAAACATTTGGACAAAGTGTAGATAGTTTAAAGTTTTATAATCTTTTTTCATTAAAATCTGGTAAGAGTATGAGAAAATTCCAAGGTTATTTTCATAATAATAAAACACAAGAATTCTTTATTAACCTATTACATTATATTCATGATAACAAATTTGAAGATAAAGAAGTATATTCATTCTTAGTGGGATTTATTTGTCATTATGCCTTGGATAGTACTCTTCATCCTTATATTATCTATAAGACAGGTCATATGGAGAAGGGAAAACCTAATACTTATAAGTATAATAATATTCATGCATTTATGGAGTCTTTTTTAGATATGGATATGGTTCACCGTAGAAAAAGAGTTAATCCTTATAAATATGATTTTATTAATTATTGTTTTGATATTAGTCGTTTTTCACAGAATTTAGTTAATACTATTAATTATTCTTTTTATAATACTTATCAAGTAAATGATATGAGTAATATTTATTATAAATCATTGAAACAAATGAAATGGGCTTTAAAGACTTTTAGAAAGGATCCTAAAGGTAGAAAGAAGTTCTGCTATAAAGTAATAGATACATTTACTCCTAGAAGTTGTTTTAGATTTGAAGCAGTTAGTTATTATTATCCTTTGACTGATAATCATAATTTTTTAAATAGAAATCATAAGTTATGGAGAAATCCAACTACTTATAATATGACTAGTGAAGAATCATTTATAGATTTATATATTAAAGCTATTAAACATGCTAAAGTACTTGTCTGTGCGAGTTTTGATTATTTAGCAGATAAAGGTATTGACTTAGAGCAATTATTTGATAATACTAGTTATATTACTGGATTAAATTGTGATTTAGATACAGAATTAAAATACTTTGAGTTTTAATTCTTTTTTTGTATAAATCTTTTAGTAATTTACATACTATGTATGGGTGATATATATGTTTTATCATTATGATATAAGACGTATTAATAATGAAGATATTTTATATTTATATATTGATATAAAGTATGAATTTTCTAATGATTTTGATATTAATGATAATGATGATTTAGCTAAAAGAACAGTTAATTTTATTAAATCAAATAATATTCATTTTTATGGTAATAAAGTATTCTTAGTAATTGATGGGGTTGTTGTTAAGTCATTACAAATAAAGGATAATAAACATGTTATTAATAATTCTGATTATTCTTATGATAAATATATGGTTAATATTCAGTTAATAGATAAATCTATATGTGAGATTACTTTGAGAGAGTATATACTAAGTCTTTTATTATCTAAATATTTAGATTATATAACAGATGAAGTATATAAAGCTATTACTATTCTATATAATTCTTATGCTTATAAGATGATGGAAGAAAACAATTATATTTATAGTGATAATAGTTATGTATTATTTAAACCACTTTCATATTATAAGAATATCTATATAGATTATGATATTATTATAGATAGATTAAATAAAATAATAAATGAAGTAGATGGCTATTATTTGAGTTATAATGGAGATTATGTACTACCTTTTATTCATTATTCTAATAATGGTAAAACTTTAGGTAATAAGAAATATCCTTATCTATCTAGTGTAGTAAGTATTTGGGATATGTTATCTCCATATTATGTAGAATTAAATACTTTTTCTTATGAAAAATTAAGTGAAAAAATCGGTGAAGTTGTCAATTATCATTTAAAAATAAAATCAGTGATAAAGAATAATCATAAAACAATTATTATAAATGGAAGAATATATCAAATAGAAGAGTTTAAAACATTACTTAATTTAAAATCAACAGATATGTATTTTATTATTAATAAAAGCTCATTTCAAGTTATCACAAGGGGTTGTGGTAGTTTTTATGGACTAAGTTTATTTGGAGCTTGTGAAATAGCTAAAAATGGAGCTAAGTATTATCATATATTGAAATATTATTTTCCAAAGACTAATATATTAAAAAAAGTAAAAGAACTACCATGAGGTAGTTCTTATTTTCTTAATTTTTTCTTTAAATCTTGAAGAGCATTATCAGCATCTTTATTAATTTCAATAGTATTTTCTAAAAACTTGGTATATCCTTCAACTGTTGCGGCAAAATCAATAAGTTCTTGACTTTCTTTACTTTCACCTAAACGTTCAACAATATCTGATTGTTCTTTTAGCTCGTGAGCCATTTTGATAATCTCATCATAACTTAGTTTACCAATCATATTTTAGAGACCTCATCTTTCATAGTATTTTGAGAAGAAAGAGAACTTTGTTGAGTTTTAAATAATTCGGCATTTTTTATAATTGCTGGTTTATATTCTTCTATACTATCAATATAATTTTTGTTATCTTGACTATCCCATCCAGCTTTTATTTTTTCCAAATAATCAAATATTTTATTAACTGCTGTGACATATTGATTATACTCTGACATATTCTCCCTCCTTATAATAGTATTATTCTTGAACCATTTTTTAAATCTGTATCACGAACATTTTGATTTACATTATAGATAGCACCCGTTTCTTTACTATAAAAATTAGTGTCTTCTTTGATGATATAGGCATTTTCAGTTAATTCCTTTAAAGCTTCCTCAATTAGTCTTTTTACTGTTCCTATTTTTTTATTTATAGGAATAAATAAATCATATTTTTTTTCAATTAAGGGAACTTCTAATTCTATTAATAATTTATTTTTATTATCCATTTTATCCTCCTATTCATCTGACATTAATTTTATTAACGATGCTTTTCCTTTGCGAA
>CALCBO010000103.1 GCA_937897245.1 uncultured Caryophanales bacterium
TTTCGAAGCTTTAGTTACTGCTAAAAGAACTGATTTGATAGGTACTGGACCTAAATGTTTAATTAGACCTAAAGGAGGTCGTAGAAAATGAAACATACTCTGTCTTATACTTCATGTATGCATACACATGTTAGATATTATATATATGAACCTAAGGTTGTTTTAAGAGTTAAAGGTGTTATCCAGATCCATCATGGGTTGTGTGAACATGCTGATCGTTATGAACATTTTGCACAATTTTTACAGAATCGTGGTTTTGTAGTTGTTGTGAGTGATTTTGTTGGTCATGGTCAATCACTTATTGATTTTGAACAAGGTTATTTTGGGATGAATAGGGGTAGTGATTGTATTGTTAGAGATATGTATCATCTTTTTGATGTTATTAGAGCTCGTTATGAAGAAGCGCCTTATTTTTTACTAGGAGTAGATTTAGGTGCTTTAATGATTAGAAAATTCATTAGTATTTATGGTGATTATGTTCAAGGAGTGTTGTTACTTGGCACTTCTGGAGAAATGAAGTGGAGTAAAATGAAAAAACTATCTATTAAAGGAATGAAGATGCTTAAAGGACCAATGTATCGTTCTAAATACTTTTTTAGACATTTTCATGCTAAGAATAATCGTAAGTTTTCTAATCCTAAAAATGCAGTAGCATGGTTAACAAAAGATAAAAAACAAATTAAAGCTTATTTAGATGATCCAATGACACATTTTGTGTATACTTTACAAGGATATGAAGATATATTGACGACTATGCAACAGGTTAATAGTCAAGAGTTTATAGATAAGATTCCAACATATTTATCTATATATATAGCTACTGGTGAAGATGATACAATGATAGAAGATAGTGATAAACTATATGAAAAATATAAAAAACATGGAATTAGTGATTTAACATATAAGAAATTCGAAAATTGTCGACATGCTTTATTGTTTGAAGCAGAGCGTAGAGATGTCTATTTAAATATTATAGATTGGTTAAATGAACGTACGTATTTATAGTGTACACTTATAGTTGGTTGACAAATAACTACTATAAGGGTATAAATAAGGCGTTAGCAATTTTTTATAAAGATGACTTAGCTTTATGCTAGGTCTTTGTTTTTATAAAGGAAAAAAAGGAGAGAAGTTTATGGCAAATAAAGATATGGATCAATTAATTGCTCATGCTAAAAATTCAGGATTTGTATATCAAGGTTCTGAGATTTATGATGGGCTTGCAAACACTTGGGATTATGGACATCTAGGTGTAGAAATGAAAAATAATATTAAACAATTATGGTGGAAAAGATTTATTCAACAATCACCTTATAATGTTGGTTTGGATGCAGCAATTTTAATGAATCCAGAAACTTGGGTAGCATCAGGACATGTTGGTGGATTTAGTGATCCATTAATTGACTGTAAACATTGTAAAACGAGACATCGTGCAGATAAGTTAATTGAAGACTATGATCCAAATATTCATAGTGATGGTTGGGAACCTGAAAAAATGATGCAATTTATTAGAGAACATCATATTTCTTGTCCTGATTGTGGTAGTGAAGATTTTACTGATATTAGAGAATTTGAATTAATGTTTAAAACTTATATGGGTGTAGTTAAAGATGCCAAAAATGTAGTATATTTAAGACCAGAAACTGCTCAAGGTATATTTGTAAACTTTAAAAATATTCAAAGAACTTCTAGAAAGAAAGTACCATTTGGAATTGGACAAATTGGTAAATCTTTTAGAAATGAAATTACTCCAGGTAACTTTATTTTTAGAACGAGAGAATTTGAACAAATGGAATTAGAATTCTTCTGTAAACCTGATACAGATTTAGAATGGTTCGATTATTGGAAAAATCAATGTATGCAATTCTTATATGATTTAGGAATAAATAAAGAAAACTTAAAGTTCAGAGATCATGAAAAAGAAGAATTATCTTTCTATTCAAAAGCAACATCTGATATTGAATACAAATATCCATTTGGATGGGGAGAATTATGGGGAATTGCTGATAGAACTGATTATGATTTATCTAGACATCAAGAATTCTCTAAAAAGAATTTAGAATACTTAGATCCTGAAACAAACAAAAAATATCTTCCTTATGTTATTGAACCATCAGTAGGAGCTGATCGTTTATTCTTAGCTGTATTAAATGATGCTTATGAGGAAGAAGAATTAGAAAATAATGACAAGAGAATTGTTATGAAACTTCATCCAGCAGTTGCTCCAATTAAAGTTGCAGTACTTCCTTTAACTAAGAAACAAAAAGATAAAGCTGAAGAAGTATTTGCTGCACTTGCAGGAGATTTTAACTGTGAATTTGATATGGCAGGGCAAATTGGAAAACGTTATAGAAGACAGGATGCTATTGGTACTCCATTATGTGTAACTATTGACTTTAATACTATGGAAGATAATGCAGTTACAGTTAGAGATAGAGATACAATGGAACAAGTACGTTTACCAATTAGTGAATTAAAAGCTTATGTCGCAGAAAAAATTAAATTTTAAAAGAGGTGAATAATTGTGGAGAGATTATCTCAAGATAAAATCAATGAGATAAGAGGTAGTGTTGATATTGTAGATGTTATTGGTCAATATTTACCACTAACAAAGCAGGGTAGAAATTATAAAGCTATTTGTCCTTTCCACAATGATACAAGACCCTCATTATCCATTTCACCAGATAAACAAATTTATAAATGCTTTGTTTGTGATAGTGGTGGTAATGTATTTACATTTCTTCAAAACCATTTAAAGATATCTTACATTGAAGCAGTTAAAAAAGTTGCTGAAATAGGTCGAATAGATTTAAGTGAATATCATTTAGAAACAAAAGCGACACCAATAAAAAAAGAATATGTCGATTTATATTCAATGAATGAAGAAGCATGTAAGATTTATAGTTATTATTTAAATACGAAGTTGGGTTTAGAAGCAAAAGCATATTTAAATCAAAGACATTTTAATGATGAATTAATTGAACAGTTTTCTATTGGTTATGCACCAATAGAAACTGTGTTATATCAATCTTTTAAACAAAAGGGTTATAATGAGATAGCGATGGTTAATTCTGGATTAATCATTGAATCTAGAAATCATTATGATCGATTTAATGATCGTATCATGTTTCCTTTACATGATAGCGAAGGTAGAATAGTAGGTTTTTCTGGTAGAATTTATAAAATGACACAAACTGATAGTAAATATATGAATTCACCAGAATCAGATATTTTTATTAAAGGAAAAACACTTTATAATTATCATCGCTGTAAAGAGGCAGTCAGAAAAGAAGGATTTGTTTACCTTCTTGAAGGTTTTATGGACGTTATAGCGATGTATAAAGCTGGTATTGATAATGCTGTAGCAATTATGGGTACGTCGCTGACAAAAGAGCATATTCAGCTTTTGAGAAGATTAACGAATACTATCCATATTTGTTTGGATGGTGATAGAGCTGGACAAGTTGCAGCCAGCAAAGCTGCAGCAGCTTTGCTAGAGGCAAATATGAATGTAAAGATTATATTGCTTCCAGATAATCATGATCCCGATGAAATTTATGAGGAACATGGTAAATTAGGTTTGATTGAATTATTAAAGAAAAGTTTATCACCAATTGAATTTCAGATGGATTTTGAATATCGCCATATCGATACAGAAAATTACGAAGATAGAAAGAAATTTCTTGAAAATATGTGTCAGCTGATTAATAAGATTCAAGATGATCTTGACAAAGATTATTATATCCAGAGATTGTCAAAATTATCAGGATTTTCATCGACAATTATAGAACAAAAACTTGCAGGTATTAAACAGGTTGAAATTCCTGTTTATAGAGAAGTTAAGCAAGTGAAACGTATGATTGATAAGTATCATAAAGCAGAACGTGATTTATTATTTTATATGCTGCATAGTAAAGAAGTGGCAAAGAAGTATGAAGCAAAAGTTGGCTTTATGTATGATGATAGATATAGAGTAATAGCTTCTTATATTGTTGATTATTATCGTACTCATGATAAGTTAGTTATTGCAGATTTTATTAATCGTTTTGAAAAGAATGAATTGATTCAGGCGGTTATTGATATTGTTTCATTATCATTGCCTTTGCCTTATGATGAAAAGGCAGTTAATGATTATATGAAGATGATTAGTTTAAATGCTAAAAAAATGAAAAAAGAACAATTGTTAGAACAGTTCAATTATGTCTTAGATCCTTACAAGAAATCAGAAATCTTAAAGGAAATAGTTGATTTAGAAAAGGAGTAGTTATGAAGGAAACAAAGAAAAAAGCAGCACCAGTAACATTGGAAGATATTAAACAGTTAGTTTTAGATAAAGCAAAAGCTTCAGAAAATATTTTATCTCAAGATGAAGTAGATGATTTTATGTCAAAATATGACTTAAATGATGAAGCTATGGAAGATTTATTACAGTTTATTAATGAAAGCGATATCGTTATTGAAGATGGCTTAGATGCCTTAGAAATTGATGATGAATTCTTAGCTACTGGTGGAGATGATTTAGGAGATTTAGGAGATCTAGATGATTTAGATGCACTATCAGTTGATTTAGATGAAGAGACTCCTGATTTAGATTTTGTTGGTGATTTTGACATGATGACTAGCGATACTATGAGCATGTATTCTGATGATGATGAAGATGATGCAAATCAGTTAGGAAGTAATGTTAAAATTAATGATCCAGTTAAGATGTATTTAAAAGAAATTGGACGTGTAGAATTATTAAATCATGAAGAAGAAATTGATTTAGCAAAACGTATCTTAGAAGGCGATGAAGAAGCTAAAAAACGTTTAGCAGCAGCAAACTTACGTTTAGTTGTTTCTATTGCTAAGAGATATGTAGGTAGAGGTATGTTATTCTTGGATTTAATTCAAGAAGGTAACTTGGGGTTAATTAAAGCTGTAGAAAAGTTTGATTATACTAAGGGATTTAAATTCTCTACTTATGCTACTTGGTG
>CALCBO010000104.1 GCA_937897245.1 uncultured Caryophanales bacterium
TGTTAATACCATTAATACTATGATAATTATTGTAATAGTATTAGATAATAAATTACCTTCCATAGTCATTACTGATTCTTTAAATAAATCACAAGTATATTTCATAGGTAAGAATGGATTTAAGAATCTAAATCCTTTTGTTACAGTTTCTATTGGGAATGTTCCACCAGCTGCGGCTAATTGTAACACTAGTAAAATAAGAGCAAAGAATTTACCAATATCACCAAAGTGAACTATAAAGAATTCCATAATAGATTCAAATAGACACGCAACTAATATTAATGATATAAAATATAATATATAATTTGTAATATGAAGATCTAATCCTATTAATAGAAGAATTCCTAATACTATTCCTTGAACTGAAGCTAGTCCTAAGTAAGCAAAAGTTCTTTTTACTTTATTATCGGCATTTCTACTAAATGTTTTAAATCTATCATCAGCATCATAATATAAAATTATAAATAACATAAGAGAACCTACCCATAAAGCAATAGATATAAAGAATGGAGCAAAAGCTGTACCATAAGAATCAACCTTATTAACATCTTTTTCTTTTATTTTAACAGGATTAGCAGTAAATTTATTTAAACCTTTTAATTTTTTTAATTCTGTTTTAGTTGAATTATTACCTTCTTCTACAGATGTTTTTAAAGTACTTATTCCATTTGTTAATTCGGTACTACCAATACTTAATTGATTAATACCTGATTTAACTTCTTGTGAAGAATTTCTTAAAGTTAATAAACCATTAGTTAAATCAGTGCTTCCATTTAATATTTTTTCATTACCATTTTTTAATGTATCAACACCACTAGCTAGAGTATTAGTACCACTTTCTACTTTAGCTAAATTTTCTTTTAGAGAATTAATACCACTACCTAAAGCTTGAATATTAGAAGTATTATTATATAAAGTAGTAGTTCCTTGATTAAGAGTATTCATACCACTTTTTAACATAGTACCCCCAGTTACTCCATAAGTTGAAGTATCTAGCATTTGATTAGCTCCTGCTTGTAGTTGTTTATAACCTTCATTATTTAATATTCCTTCTAGTGTAGACATTATAATAAAATATTGAGTTTTTTGATTTATGTCTTCAGTTTGATTATATAAATTCATATACATAGTCTTCATACCTTGTAGTGATTGGTCTAGAGATTGTACTCCTCCTGCTAGATTTTCACTACCAGTGACATATTGATTTAAGCTATAATTTAGAGTATCACTACCAGTCTTTAGACTTTCAATACCACTAGTTAATGCTTGTAATGATGAAGTATCTGTTTTACTTAAAGCATCATTTATTTGTTTTACACCATTATTTAAATTATGAGAACCATTTTGAAGTTCATCTACTCCATTTTGAACTCGTTGTAGTCCATTATTTAGAGTTTCACTACCTGTATATAGAGTCTGTATACCATTATCAAATAAAGTATATTTATTAGATAAAGCATTTAATCCATCACTTAGAGTTTTACTACCATCTTCTAATTTTTTAGTTCCTTCTGCTACTTCATCTAATTTTTTAGGAACTTCTTCTAGTTTTTCACTTAAATTATTTACTACTTCACTACTTACTTCAGCACGTACTTCTTTTTCAACAGTTAATAGTACTCTACTAATTATTTGAGAAGCTAAATAATTTGTTTTTTGATTAGGTGAATAAGTAATAGTAGCAGGTGTTTTATCTTCTTGCTTAGCACTTTCTAAACTACTAGTAAAGTTTTCTGGAATTGTAATTACAGCATAATACTCTTTATTATTTAAACCATCAGTTGCTGCATCTTTATTTTCTTTAGTAAATTTTAAAGCTTTACTATCAATTATTTTTTTAGTAAGTGTATCACCTCTACTACCTTTATCCTCATTAACAATAGCTACTGGAATATTATCCATATTTCCTTTACCATATGGATCCCAATATGCTTTTAAATAAAAGAAAGCATATATAAAAGGGATTAATACTATTCCTACTATAACAACATATTTAAACCAACTTTTTTCAGTTATTTTTTCTTTCATCCTACTTCCTCCTAGCTTAATAAACCTGATTCCAATATCTTAACAATATTATCAGTTACTTCTTTTTCATTAATTTCTTCTTGCCACTCAAACATAATAGCTATATAAATCTTATAAATAATAAAAGCTGTTAGATTAGTATCAAATACAAGATTTGGTTTCTCTCTTTTTAAGATTAATAGCTTATCTTTTATATAACCTATGATTACTTCATCTATTTTAGAAGGAATATGAGCTATATTATTATTCTCTTCCATCAATGTCTTAAGTAATTTACTTTTATTCTTATATTTTAATAAATAACTAGATGTCTGTTTAACAAAAGAAATAATATCATTATCTTTTTCAGATATTTTATCTACTTCTTTTTTTAATCTTTGAAATTCATTATCAATAATAGTATTAATTAATGTTTCTTTGTCTTTAAAATATGAATAAATTGTTTTCTTAGTAACATTACTCTTTTTAGCTATTTCATCCATACTAGTCTTTTTATAACCATATGTTTCAAATAATTCTTTAGCTGATTTTAAGATCATTTCTTTATTTTTAATTGCAATCACCTCACTATACTAGTATACCGATTTGGTATATTAGTATAGTTTAATACAAATAAATTAAAAAGTCAAATAAAAAGGAAAGATAATCAATTCTTTCCTTATTTCTTATTTACAAGTAGCTCCTGTAGATTCATATAGTTTTTTTGCACCTTCTACTGTTAATTTATCTTTTTCTGTATATTCTTTCATTGCGACATTTGCTTTTATAAATTTCTTCATATTCATTTTATTATAATCAATAGTTACTTTAGATATTACTTTATTTCCATTATTAGTTACTTTATAAGTATAACCACCATAGGCTTTCTTATTATATTTATATTGTTCTTCAAATTGACTAGAAAATTTCTTTAATTTATCTTTATCTTTTGAAGTAATAGTTTCAGTAATATTTACTTTCATAACATTTTTACCATTTGATGTTACTACATATTTTGTTTCCATCACATAACCATTGGCACTTTGATCTGATTTCATAGTGCAAGTCATCTTATCATCTTTTATTAAAACAATAAAGACAATTAATAATGTAACTACTAGTACAACTAATGCAATTATTATTGGTATTTTATATTTTTTCATATTATTCCTCTTCTCTATATTTTTTCTCTATATATAATATACTTTTTTTTACTTTTTTTTTCAAGTAATTTAAGAAAAAAAGTATACAGTTTTTAGCTGTATACTATTAATTATAATAATATAAATATTAAATGCTTTTATGATTATGATTTTCTTGTTTTAATAATTTTGCATAATTATTATTTCTTGTTTCTATCTTTTCTACCTCACATAAATAAATATCTTTATCTAGTTTAACACATTTTTCAATATAACTATATATATTTAATATATCTTCCATAGAATTTTTTAAAAAAATCTGGTCCATCTTTATAATAATATAAAATATTATTAACGATATGATATAGTCTTTCAGTACTAAAACTCATATCTTTAACAATATTAATCATTTCAGATGTTGGAATTTCTAAAGAAGCTAGTTTTTGCATTATCCAAAGGGTTGCTTCAAACTCTGGTATATATGATTCATCTTTTTTTATGACATCTATTATATATCGAGTCCATTCTAGATGATTAAACTTATATATATGTTGTTTTCCATCAATAATAAGTTTAGTTATTATTTGATTTTTAGATGTATTACTATTTTTCATATTTATTATCCTTATATTAATGCATTATCTTACATCTAATAAGCTTCTTTTTTTTACTTTAAATTTATATTTAATTCTATTCAATGGATTATTTCTTTCTGCATAAAAAGCATTATAATATTTAGTACATATTTCTTCTTGAAATCTTTTAAGTGTAGTTTCATTAAGGCAGTACTCTCCTAACATTGGTGAAAAAGATACTAAGTCCATCTTGTTTTCTTGATTTTCTTTATTATATCTTGGATTGTAATAAGAAAGAGTTAATTCTTTCTTTTGTGGATCTCTAGAAATAACAAGACTTGTTACCATACCTCTTTCTTTGGCACTTTTATATTTAGTACCTAAATCGGAAAACCATACAAAATGATTTTCATCTTGATAGCTTTCTGGAATAGAGAACATATATTTGTCATCTAAGATTCCATTAAATATTTTAAATAATTCTTTATTATCTTTTTTAGTTAATTTAATATTATTAGCATAAAATACTATAATAAAATCTCCTGCTAAAAATAATAATTCTAGTAGTCTTTCATTTTCATCTGAAAATACAGCCATTCGACAATTCTTTTTTTGACGAATTACTTTCATAGTAAATATCCCCCTCTTATTCTTTTACTATTTCTATGCCAAGTACCCCATATTTTTCTTGTTCAGCTAAAGTATAATACTTTTCCATATCTTGTGGATTCTTTTCTTCATCTTTCATATAACCCAATTCTTCTTTAGTAAAATGTTTATATAGTTCGGTAAAAGTTTGGTAATGATGAAGAGCTATTACTTTAGTTACTAATACTTCTTGGTTTTTACGATTAATGAATTCTATTTCATCATTTACTTTTATCTTTTGTCTTTTCTCATCATTTAATCGTAATTCTATCTTTTTAGTTCCCATTTTTATTAATTGAAATGGTTCATTATGTAGTCTCATTGTATATCTCATAGGTCACCTCACACGTGAAACGTATTATATCATATTTTAGGGGGAATGTAAAGAATTTTTGATTATCAGTGTATGATTATAGATTCAAGGATAGTTGGCGAAAAAAGTAACTATGACTAATAGTTACCTCAACAGGATGTTCCATCGCCGTTGACGGTGCAAGTCCAATAACCATCTGATGCATACACATAACCAGATGGATATACTTCAGAGTATAAGTCAGGCACGGAACATCCAAAACTTTCATATGAATTAGGTGAATCTTCACAAT
>CALCBO010000105.1 GCA_937897245.1 uncultured Caryophanales bacterium
CTCCACCTATATAAATTGTATCTAAGCTTTCTCCTTGATAAGTGTTAGTTATTTCTTTTTCTAATTCATTTAAGTATTTATCTACTAGATGTTCATTATAAAACATTTTACAAAAATCACAATATGAACAGATATTATGACAAAATGGTATATGAATATAACAAGCTTTGACTTTTAACATATTTTATTCCTTAGTAGATAGTATTGATAAAAAGGCTTCTTGGGGTACTTCTACACTTCCTATTTGTTTCATTCTCTTTTTACCTTCTTTTTGTTTTTCTAAGAGTTTTTTCTTACGACTTACGTCTCCTCCATAACATTTAGCTAAGACGTCTTTTCTTAGAGCTCTTACTGTTTCTCGTGCTATAATATGACCACCAATAGCTGCTTGAATTGGTACTTCAAATAATTGTCTAGGAATTATTTCTTTTAGTTTTTCACAGATTACTTTTCCTCTTGAATAAGCAAAGTCTTTATGAACTATAACACTTAGGGCATCTACTATTTCTCCATTTAGGAGAATATCCATCTTTACTAAATTACTTTCTTTATAACCTATTACTTCATAGTCAAAAGAGGCATATCCTTTAGTAGAACTTTTTAATCTATCAAAGAAATCATATACTATTTCAGATAATGGTAATTCATAATTAATAGTTACTCTTTCAGTATCGATATATTCCATATTTATAAATGTTCCTCTTTTATCTTGGCATAGTTCCATTAAAGGGCCAATATAAGTACTTGGTGAGAATATACTACATTTAACATATGGTTCATAAGTTTTAGAAACATATTCTCTATTAGGCATTTTAGAGGGACTATCAATAATTATTTTTTCTTTATTATTTAATTCTACTTCATAGACAACTGAGGGAGAAGTAGCGATTATATCAATAGAGAACTCTCTTTCTATTCTTTCTTCTATTATTTCCATATGAAGTAGTCCTAAGAAACCACATCTAAATCCAAAACCTAGAGCTTTAGATGTTTCTGGTTCAAAAGAAAGGGCTGCATCATTTAATTTTAATTTTTGAAGTGCTTCTCTTAATTCTTCAAATTTATTTGATTCTATTGGATATATTCCACAATATACAGTAGGTTTCATTGGTTTATATCCAGGTAGTTTTTCTTTAGCTGGATTATTATCAAGAGTAATAGTATCACCTACATGAACATCTTCGATACTTTTAATAGAGGCATATAAATAACCTACTTCTCCTGCTTTTAAACTTTTTATTTCTTTTTCTTTAGGAGTATTTATAGATAAACCTACTACATCATAAGTAGCATTAGTTTCCATCATCTTAATAATATCTTTTACTTTAACTTCACCATCTACTATTCTAATACTTGTTACTACTCCACGATAAGAATCAAATAAACTATCAAAGATTAATGCTTTTAATGGAGCTTTTTCATTACCAGTTGGATGGGGAATTATCTCAATTACTTTCTCTAATAGTTCTTTTACTCCTTCTCCTGTTTTAGCACTAGTTTTTATAATATCTGATTTATTAAAGCCTATATTTTCTAGTTCTGTAGTTACTCTGTCGACATCAGCTGATGGAAGATCTATTTTATTAATTACAGGAATAACAGTTAAATCATTATCAAGAGCTAAATAAAGATTAGCTAAAGTTTGAGCTTCTACTCCTTGGGTAGCATCTACTACTAAAATAGCTCCTTCACAAGCAGCTAGACTACGGGATACTTCATATGAAAAATCAACATGTCCTGGGGTATCTATTAGATTTAATTGATATTCTTCATTATTATAATTATAAGATAGACTTACAGCATTTAATTTAATAGTAATTCCACGTTCTCTTTCTAAGTCCATTGAATCTAACATTTGATTCTTTAATTCTCTTTTATCAATAGCCCCAGTTTCTTCTAAAATACGATCTGCTAAAGTACTTTTACCATGATCTATATGAGCTATAATACAAAAGTTTCTTATATTTTCTTGTTTCATAGATGCCTCCTTATTCCATAATATTATATCAAAATGAGTTAATTGAAACAAGTAGAGGAAAAAAAAGAAATGTAATTAAGCACATTTCTTTAGATTATTTTTCTACTGTAGTACCTACTTTATTATTTCCTGGTACAGAAATAGTACTACTATCAAAATATAACATTGTACCACTTACTTTAAATAAATATTTAATAGTAGTAGCTTTATCTTTATAATTAGCTATTTTTATTGGGTTTTGTTTTAGGGTTTCTTCCGTTTGATTTAATTTTTTTTCTATTAAATATGTATGTTGATAATCTTTATATATATTTACAGTATATATTTCATTTTCTTTTTTTACTTCAGTAAATACTACTTTTTCAGTTAATTCATATGAACCATCTGTATTCTTTTGAGCCGCTACTAATTCTCCATAAAATGGTTCTACTAATTCTGGTGGATAATCCTCTTGTAATTCGGTAAAGACAACATCATAGCCATCACCATTAACAGATGGTTTTAAAACACCTACATTCTTACCACCAATTCTAAAACTAAAAGCATAAGTTATAACTTCATCCATTTTATAGGTTGCTTGTCCTCCAAAAAAGCGTTTCATATAATTGTTTATTTTACTTGCTGATATTTTATAAATCTTTAAGTTGTTTTCATCTAATTTATTAGTAGAAACAAAATCTTCTACTTGAGCAAATTGTAAGGCATAATATAATTTTTCTTGATTGGTAAAGGTTTGAAGCGTAACATGTGATTCTTTTAAAAATTTATCATTTCTTCTATTTCTAGTACCATAAGTAACATAATCATATAGTATTTCAACATTCTCTTCAGTAAGACTTAGAGGTTTGCTTTTAGGAGTTTCCACTTTAATTGTTTTTTTACCAAAGAAAAGATTACTTATCAAAAAAACTAATAAACCAACAAGAATAGATACTACAATTACTACAATTATTGGTAATTTAGAAGATTTCTTAGGTTTTTTCTCAGAAGAAAAATCATCATCTTCTTCTAATCCTTCTTCTATTTCAAAATCCATTCTATCACCTCTTATCCTATACATATTGTATCAAAAAAACATAAAAAAAGAAAATAGATTTTACAATTTTCTCTTTTCTTCTTTATTTTTTAGGTAACATTTTAATAATACTAATATTGTTAAAGTCTATTTGTTTCAAAACACTTTGTAGTTTCTTAATATTCATTTTTTTAATAATAGCTAGTTTATTTGGTATTACTTTTTGGTAATTTATGATATCATCATAAAGATTATAAACCGTTGAATCAATATTATCTATCATTCTAATTTCACCAGCAATCCATACTTTTTTTAAGCGTTCTAGACTTTTTTCACTGATAGCATGATTTTCTAATTCATATTTTACTTCATTAATTAAATCATCAGCTTTAGTAGTAGAAGCTATTAAATAAAATACACAATGATTATCAGTTCTTTCCCATTCGGTATAAATTCCATTTAATAGTTTATTAACTCTTACTCTTTCTCTAAATTCTGATGAGGAACCAAATAAAACAGTAGTAATAGCTTCTAAATATAAATCTAATTCAATATCTGATAAGTTTATATTTTTTATTGGTACCTTTAGACCAAGAGCTATTTTAGGTACTTCTATTTGACCTTTAATAATTTCTTCTTTTTTTACTACTTTTGTTTTTAGCTTTTTGTTCTTATTTTCTTTCTTACATAGTTCCATGGCTTGTAAAGCAGACTTTATGTTACTTCTTTTCCATTGGTTTGCGATTGTAAGAACAAAGTTTCTTGTTAATTTATTATTATTAATTCTTAAAACATAGTCTATTAAAACATTTACTACTCCTGGAGATAGTTCATAATCAACAATTAGTGTTTCCAGTAAATTTAAGTCAGTTCTGCTTGGTCTTATTCCTTTGTTTTTTC
>CALCBO010000106.1 GCA_937897245.1 uncultured Caryophanales bacterium
GTATAAGCGTGTACTGTAGTCATATAACCTTTTTCAATACCAAAATTCTTTTCAATTACATTAAGAACTGGAGCAAGACAGTTAGTTGTACAACTAGCTGCAGATATAATTTGTTCATCTCCTGTTAATGTATCATGATTAACATTATAAACTATAGTTTTTAAATCTCCTTTAGCAGGTGCAGAAATAATAACTTTTTTAGCACCAGCCTCTATATGAGCCATAGCTTTATCTTTATCAGTAAAGTGTCCCGTACATTCAAATACTACATCAATATCTAAATCTTTCCATGGTAACATAGCAGGATCTTTTTCACTATATACTCTTACACGTCTATCTCCTACTACAATATATTCTCCATCAGCATGAATCTCGTCAATTCGATAATTTCTGTGATTTGTATCATATTTTAATAAATATGCTAGTTGGTCTGCATCTGTTAAATCATTAACTGCAACAACCTCAAATTCTGGGTTTTCTTCCATCAAACGAAAACATAACCTTCCTATTCTTCCAAATCCATTAATTGCTACTTTTATCATAAACTATTCCTCCTAATGTTATTATATATTATTTTTAATTATTATTTCAATAAATTGTCTTTATTTTACAATTGTTACTGTAAAATAAATATCCACAGAATCTGTGGATATTTGATTTATGTTATTATTATTTCCACAAGTGTTGTGGATTATTCATGAAAGTAACTCCCACCAATAAATTCTCTAATCACTGCATCTTCTGGAATAGAATCAGAAGGGATTGGTAAGAATAATCTTAAGAAATCAATTAATCTTTTAGCATCCTCATAGTATGGAGAATTAGAATCTACTGAATAAAGTAATGGTTCTACATAAGTTTTTAATACTCCAATTTCATAAATAGTTGCAGAATTAATTATCGCATCACTTTCATCTTGATATGGGAATATATATTTTTCTTCACCCTCTCTAACACTAGCCCATTGGGCAAGAGTTTGCTCTACTGAATAATTTCTAGTTCTATTGTCTCTAACAATTCTTCTTAAAAGACGATTATCAGTAGTAGAGATACGATTATGATAATCCATATTTAATTCTGTTAAAGGTGAAATATATATTTTAAATTTTTTATTACGTTCAATATTAGTTAGTATTCTATCATCTAAGGCATGAATTCCTTCAATAATAATGATATCATTGTCTGCTAATTGCATATTATGATTAAATTCTTTTTTACCTAAGGCAAAATTATAGGTAGGAATAGTTACTTCTTCTCCTCTTAATAATTCTGCTATTTGTTTATCAAATAAAGCTACGTCTAAGGCTTCTAAACATTCAAAGTCATAGTTTCCATTCTCATCTTTTGGAGTTTGTTCTTTATTTAGAAAATAATCATCCATACTTATAGTTTTTGGTTCAAGTCCAAATACCTTTAAAAACATACATAACTTTCTTGAAGTTGTAGTTTTTCCAGATGATGATGGTCCTGCGAGTAAAACAATTTTTACTTTGTCCTTTTTATCATTTATTTGTTTAGCTACAGATAATAAACAATGTTGCTGAAGTGTTTCATCTATTTTTATCAAGTCTCCTATTTTTCCAGTTGAAACAACTCTATTTAAATCTACTGAATTTTGAATTTTAATTAGTTTAGCCCAATCTCTATATTGTTTAAATATATTAAACATATCTTTATGATGAATATACTTTGGTATTTTATCATTAAGATAAACTGTTGGAAATCTAAGAACTAATCCATTATTATTTATAAAAGTTAAGTCAAAATCCTTTAGACTTCCAGTTGATGGAGGCATTAATTGATAAAAGTAATTATAGATATTTCCTAATCTATATAAATGAATATAATTATCTGTATTGTAACTTAAAACTCCAGCTTTACTGTCATCACCAATCTCTTTAAAGTATTCAATTGCTTCTAAGCGATCAATAGTAAGTTTAGTAATAGGCATATCTTTTTTTATAATAGCATTCATCTCATTTTTTATACTTTTAACTTTTTCTTCGGTTAGACGAAAACTAGTTTGAAAAAAGACTCCTTTATCTAATGAATGTTGAACAACCACCTCTGCATGTTGACCATATAATTTTCTAATTGCGTATAATAAGACGAATGTCAAACCACTAATGTGAGCACGATTTCCTTCTTTTTTTGTTAAATCTATAAATTCTACAGTACTATCTTCATCTATTCGGTATGATAATTCTCTAAGTCTATTATTTACTCTAGCTAAAAGTATTGGATATTTATGTTTTTCTTGATGTTCTTTATATATTTCTAATAAAGTTATATTTTTATTGTATTCATACTTTTCACCATTAATAGTTATTATAATGTAGTCATTCATCATATCACTCCTTTTATTCTCTATTAAGTATATCATATTTTGTCTTATTATTATATGCATATTTTTTACTACTTGACACTAAACTAATTATAGGTGATTTATTTGAATTTAATTCCAATGGTAGTAGAAAGTGAAAATGGTGGTGAACGTAGTTATGATATTTATTCTAAATTATTACGTAATAGAATTATTTTTATTAGTGGAGAAATAAATGATGATTTAAGTAATTGTGTAATAGCTCAACTTTTATACTTAGATTCAATTAACCATCAAGATATTTCTATTTATATTAATTCTCCTGGTGGTAGTGTATCAAGTGGTTTAGCTATTTATGATACTATAAACTTTATTAAAAGTGATGTTTCTACTATTTGTGTTGGTTTAGCGGCTAGTATGGGAGCTTTCTTATTAGCAAGTGGGACTAAAGGAAAAAGATTTATATTACCTAATTCAGATGTCATGATTCATCAAATATTAGGAAGAAGTGAAGGTCAAGCTAGTGATATTAAAATAGCAACTGAAAGAATAATAGGACTTGGTAAACGTTTAAATAAAATACTAGCTAAGAATACTGGTAATAGTATTAAAAGAATAGAAGAAGATACTAATAGAGATAATTATTTATCTGCTAATCAAGCTGTTCAATATGGAATTGTCGATAAAATAATAGAAAGAGAACACTAATTTTCAGTGTTCTCTATTTTGTTAGTATTTTCGAAATGAGTTGCTAACTCTTTTATTTTTCGTAATCTATGACTTAATCCTGATTTAGTAATATTTTTACCAGTTTCAATTGAAATAATTTCAGCTAATTCCTTTAGTGAAGCTTCAGGATATTCTTTTCGATATTTAATTACTTCCCTTACTTTATCATCTAGTAACATTAGACCATCATTTTCTTCTATTATTTTTATTTCTTTTAATTGGCTACTAGCTGTTTGAATCACTTTATCCATATTAGCTTGTTCACAGTTATTAAGTCTATTAGTTTTATTCTTTTGATCACGATATATTCTTACGTTTTCATAATATAAAACGGCTTTACTAGCACCAATTATTTTCATAAAATCACTTATTTTTTCAGCTTCTTTAATATATATCATATAACCTTTATCACGGTTTAGTACTTTGGCATTTAAATCAAAAAGATTTAATAGTTTTTGGACAAATACTGCCTCATTTGGTTTTAATACAAGTATTTCCATATGATAACGTGACTTTTTAGGATCATTTATACTACCACTAGCACAAAATACTCCACGTAAGTAAGCTCTTATTTCTTCATTTGCTCCTACGATATAATTAGGAACAGTATCAAGATAATTATTATTTTTATCAACTATTCCTAAGTCTTGAATAATAATGTTATCTTCTACTAAAAATGATAATTGATATAAGTCTCTTTTACTAAAATTTAAGTTTTCAATAATCTCTATTTTGGGGGTTATATGATAAATATCTTTTAATGAATCAGTTAATCTATCAATAGTAAATTTGTTTTCAGTAGTGGTAATCATAGTGTTATTAGAAATAATACCATTATTACGAAAATATCCAGATAATTCAGCAATCATTTCTGATTTTGTATTTTTTTGTTTAGAAATTTCTTCTTTAATATCTACGGTATAAGACATATTCTACTTTCTCATTAAATATGAAAAGATTAAAGAACTTAATTTCAAACTATCATGCTTTAGTGTATTATCTTCATCAATAATCATTAAACCAAGATTTTTATATTTTACATCCTTTTGAATAATTCTATGAGTTCCAACTA
>CALCBO010000107.1 GCA_937897245.1 uncultured Caryophanales bacterium
TCTTTTAAAAAACTTAAAACATTTAATACTGTTTCATCAAAATGATTTAGATTCACCTCAAACCAATGCATATCAAACTGATTCTTAAACCAAGTATATTGTCTTTTCGCATAATTACGTGAATTCTTCTTGATGAGTTCACTTACTTCACCTTTAGAAATATAACCATCAAAATAATCAAACCATTCTTTATAACCGATACCTTTCATACTTTGCATAGTTTTATTATAACCTAAGTTATACAATCTTTTCACTTCAGTTTCTAAACCATTATTAAACATAATATCAACGCGACGATTAATACGTTTATATAAAAGTTCTCTTTCAAGTGTAAGACCAATAAAACAAGCATCATATAGACAAATATGTTGTTGTTCTTCCAACATTTCACTTTTTTTCTTACCTGTCAATTCAAATATTTCAATAGCTCTTAAAACTCTTTGACGATTATTAAAATGCAATTCATCAGCACTCTTCATATCAATACTTCTTAGATATTGATGAAGCTGCTCATTTGTATAATCTTTATATTTTTCTTTAAAATAATCGTGATCAATTTCACTTTCACTAAATTCATAATCATATAAAGCAGCTTTAATATAAAGACCCGTACCACCTACAATAATAGGCATTTTATTACGTAAAGTAATATTTTCAATACATTTTCGAACTTCATCTTGAAAATCTTTAACACTATATGGTTCATCTGGATTTTTTATATTAATTAAATGATGAGGAATACCATCCATTTCTTCTTCTGTAACTTTAGCAGTTCCTATATCCATACCTTTATATATTTGCATTGAATCACCACTAATAACCTCACCATTTAGTTTCTTAGCTAGTTCAACCCCCATCTTTGTTTTACCAACACTTGTTGGACCAACAATTACTATAACTTTAGTCATCATCTTTTCCTATACCGAAAATACTATACAAAATTGAAATACATATAGAACAAACTAAAGTCAAACCAAAAGAATGAATAGTAAAATCAGGAGCTAAAAGACGAGTTGCTAAACTAAGGATAAAAGCATTAATAATTAATTTAAAAAGTCCTAAAGTCATAAAAGTAATTGGTAAAGCAATAAAAGATAGAATTGGTTTTACAAACGTATTAAGCAAAGCTAAAACAATAGCAACTAAAAATGCAGCAGAGAAATCTTTAATATAAACTCCATCAAAAAGATATCCCATCAACATAATAACAGCTGCTCCTAACACAAAATCAACAAACATCTTTTTCATTTAAATCACCCTTTTAAATAATTTTTCTAATTCATATTCACTATAAAATAATATTGTAGGTCTACCATGAGGACAAACATAAGGATTATCACAACGCATAAGATTATCCAATATCGTCTGCATATCTTGGATAGTTAAATAAGTATTCGCTTTTAAAGAGGCTTTACAGCTTAAAGTTGCTATCGCATGTTCTTGCAACTCTAGAACATTCAACTGATTCTTCTTTAAAATTTGTACAATCATTTCTTCAATAAAAACATTTTCATCAATATTTTTCATCCATAACGGTAATGCTCTTACTATATAACCATGTTGACCAAACACTTCCAGATGGATTCCTACTTGTTCCAATAAACCTTTTCTCTCTTCAATAATAAGAAAATCACTCATTGGATATTCGAACTGCAAAGGCACAAGCAATGGCTGCATGGTTAAATCCAGATGTGAATATTTTTCTTTAAAATATTCATAATTAATTCTTTCCTGAGCAGCATGCTGATCTACCAGATACATTCCTTTTTCATTTTCACCAATTAAATATGTTCCATGTATCTGTGCTTGTGCATATATTTTTTCTTTGATTGGTTTCACAGTTTCTTTACTTTTTATTTTTTCTTCTTTACATACTATCTTTTCTTCTGCTTTTGGATATTCGGTCTTTTTTTCTTCTATCTTATTAGCGATAATATTTTCTTCTTTTCTTTCTTCCACTTCTATAATTTCAGGTTCTTCTTTCAATTCAAAAGTTATTTGAGTTAAATCAGGTTTAAAAACTTCTCTTTCAGTCACTCTATTCTTTACCTGATATGTAAGATTAACTTGATTTAAAGCTTGAGTTACTCCATTCATAATCAATTCTCTTAACTCTATCTCTTTAGAAAAACGCACTTCTAATTTTGAAGGATGAACATTAACATCAACTAAATATGGATCAACTTCAATATTAATGACAGCAATAGGAAAACGATTATCAGCCAAATATTTTCTATACACTGAATTAATTGCATCTATGCTCATGCTATTTTTAACATATCGATGATTTACAAGAGTAATAATATGATTTTTCGAAGCCCTAGACGTATCTATTTTAGAAATGTAACCAGAAATAGAGAATTCTTCATTTTCAAATTCTATTTTTATCATATTTCGAGCAACATTGATTCCATACATTGATGAGATAACTTCTAATAATTGTCCTTTTCCATTTGTTCTAAAAATAAGTTTATCATTATGATATAAAGAAAAAGCAATTTGAGGATAAGCTAATGATAATCTTTCAATATATTGATAAATAGCTGAAAATTCTGTATTAACAGATTTTAGATATTTTAAACGAGCAGGAACATTCTGAAATAGTTTTTCTACTTTTATATGAGTTCCTCTTTTTAAATCGGTTTTTCTTTCTCCTTTATATTTACCAAATTCATATTCGATTTCAATAGATTCATTTTCATTAGCTGTTTTTAAAGTAAAATGAGATACAGAAGCAATTGAAGGTATTGCTTCACCTCTAAATCCTAAAGTAGAAATACAAAACAAGTCATGATCATCTTTAATTTTACTTGTTGCATGACGCGAAAAACATAAATGAGCATCATCATAGTCCATCCCATGACCATTATCCACTATCTCTATTAATTCAATACCACCCTCTTTAATATATACATCTATTTTAGAAGCAGAAGCATCAATACTATTTTCAACTAATTCTTTAACAACACTAGCAGGTCTTTCAACAACTTCTCCAGCTGCAATTTTATTTGCTAGAATTTCATCCAACTGTTTAATTTTAGCCATTTTTACCTCCTTCTAACATAGTTTTTTTAATTCTATTAATGTACTTAAAGCATCTAATGGTGATAATTCCATTGGATTAATCTGTTTTAACATTTTCTCTACTTCACTTTCTTTAATCATTATCTTATTTTCCGCTGTTTGTTTCACAGTCTGTTTAACATCATTATTTTCTAATGATTGTAAAATAAGATCTGCTCTATTTATAACTTCATCAGGTA
>CALCBO010000108.1 GCA_937897245.1 uncultured Caryophanales bacterium
TGGACAATTTATAGTACATGTGTTGTTAATTCTTCATATACATGTAGACCTTACTTTTATACTTATTCTTCCTTTGGTAATGGAGGATATCCAAATTCAATAGAAGAAATATTGTATGCTAATATAGATAGAAATTATAATGGAACCTCAAAACAATTTGGTGGAGATCTTTACTATAATCTAGAAGCAAGCAATTGCTTATTTTGGGACTTAAATGGCGATTTTTATAATAATGGAAATACAACTTTTAATTTAGGAGTATCTGTAGAAGTAGGAGAAGCAGCAAAAACGACATTTACTGCATCTATGGCATATTCTTCAAATCATTTTGCTTATTGTCATAAAGACGGAAGGGTGAAATTTTAGTGAGTATAAAAAAAATAATCTGTTATATCGTATTTATTCTTATTCTTTTATATTTGCCTGATATCGTCTTTTTTACTGGAGACCATGTTAATTTTGTAAGTGCTGCATACTTAATTTATTATGGCGCTAAAGTATTGTTTGTAGGAATTGGACTCATAATGTTATTTAGAGAGATCATTAAACATGTCGAATAAAAAGTCCTAGATATTACGGTTGGTGTAACCGCACACTGTTTTCAAAATAAATACAGTTGATGTAAATAAAAAGGTAATCTAGATTAATCTGTTGTTTTTAACTCTAGATTACCTTAAAGAGATTGTAAGAAATAACTATCCTTTCGTTGCTCGTTATTTCATTACAATCTCTTTTTATTTCATCACCTTATACTTTAATGTCACCTTAAAAACATCGCCATCTGGATAAACAACTAAAGACATATTATCACTATATTGCCCAAAACCAAAATGACCAATACTATCTCTTTTTAAATTAAATTCATCTACTCTGTCTATTAACTGATTATATAACTTTTCAACTGTTGCAGTATCACTAATATAATTTTTAATATAATCATAATCAATAACTATATCTTCTAAAGAAGAAATATTCTTTTGTGTAAAAGAATATTCTAAATAATCTACAGATTGACTTCTCGTATATTCTTTATGAATATCTACCTGAAGACTATTGTCAGTAATATAAGAATAATCTAAACCAAAACTAATATCATAATTATCTAAAATAGCTATATAATATGATTGACTAATATCATCATCTTTTAGTGTTGTTTCATAATTCTTTATATCTTGAATATATGTAGATACATTTTCTACATTCTTTTCAAAATCTTCTAATGATTTAAAATCATATACTATTGTAGTTGCACTTCTATCAGCAACTTCCTGTAATACAAGTTTATCTGAAGCATTAAAACCTGTACCTGTGATATCAATACCACCTAATAAAAAGTAATATAAAAAAGGAATTAAGAAAAAAGAAATTAATGCAATTATTCTCATCCATTTCATATGATTCTTTTGTTTTAAATTATATCCACAATGAGGACAATACTGATGATTATCAGCAACATCTCTTTTACATCTAGGACACTTCTTCATTATTTGCCTCCTTATAATATTCATCCATAAATTGTTCAAATTCTTCTATAAACTCTTCTCTTTTTAATTTTTGTTGTTCTCTATCTTTTATCTTTATATAATCTTCATCTAAATATTGATATTTCTTATATATTTTACCATTTTGTATCCATTCTATCGTAGGGGTCCATTCTATTTCAAAAGTCTCATATATTTCATCAAAGAATGCTTTTTCTTCTTCACTAGCATCTTCTTTTCTTGCGTTATCTCTCATCTCTCTAATATTCAGATAATAAATGCCAGTATCATAATGGCTATTAATATAATCTTCTAATATAGGATAAAACTCAATACAATCTCCACAATCATCTCTACCTATATAAAGAATAAAAGAAACATCACTATCCATTAATTCAGATATTTCTGCATAAGTTACTTCTACTATACCACTTATATCTTTATATGACGTATCTATTTTACAGCCAAATAATAAACTGATTATTAACAATATAAGTAATCTTTTCTTCATTGTTAGCACCCCTGTATACTATACCATAATTACAACCAAAAAGTAAAATACTTCTCTCCATATCTTATGATTTGACACAAAACACAAATCTCATTAAAATAAAAAAGAGGTGAAAACAATGAACAAAGAAGAAGCATTAAATTTTTATAAAACATATAACGAAAAATGTAGTGCCTATACTTTAGCACTTACAACTATGTCTTTTGATAATTATACAATTGCACCTATTGATGGTAGTGATTATAGAATAAAAATGATGTCATTATTATCAGGTGAATTATTTGAATATTCAACAAATAAAGATAATATTAAGAAACTATACGAAATATCAAAAATAGATTTAGGAGAAGTCATGAACAAAGAAATCAAATTAACTCTAAAAGAAGTTAATAAAACTAATCTATTACCTAAAGAGTTCTTTATGAAAATGAAAGAAACCTATTCAAAAGGTGAAGTTCAATGGCGCAAAGCAAAACAAGAAAACAACTACCAATTATTTAAAGAAACTCTAAAAGAAATAGTGGAAGTCACTAAGCAAGCATATATCTATTATAACCCTAATAAAAATCTATATGATGCTATGTTAGATGAATATGAAATTGGTATGAGTATAGAGAAATATGATGCTTTTTTTGATGTTATTAAAGAAAGATTAGTTCCATTTATAAAGAAAGTCAATGAATCAGGTACAACAATAGATGATTCTATTCTACATAAACATTATGAAGAAGCTAAACAAATCAATGTCATGGAGATTCTTAAAGAATACATGGGTTATAACAAAAATGAATGTTATATGGGAACAAGCGAACATCCTTTTACAGAACCATTAAGCTTACATGATGTAAGAATAACTACAAAATATGTAGAACATTCTCTAACAAGTTCAATTTTCTCTATTATTCATGAATATGGACACGCTCTATATGCATTAGGAGTAGATGAAGCATTAGAAGGATTAAATGTTGGTAATGCTATGACAAGTGGTATGCATGAATCTCAAAGTCGTTTCTTAGAGAATTATATTGGTAGAAGAAAATCTTACTGGGTTAATAATTATCCTAAAGTTCAAGAAATATTTAATGAACATTTAAAAGATATATCATTAGATGAATTTATTAAAATGATAAATATCTCCCAACCATCACTTATCAGAACAGAAGCAGATGAATTAACTTACCCATTACATGTACTCATTCGTTATGAATTAGAAAAAGAAATGATAAATGGCAATGTAGACTACGATCATTTAGATGAATTATGGGCTGATAAATATGAACAGTATCTAGGAGTTAGACCTAAAGATGCAAATAATGGTATTTTACAAGATATTCATTGGTCTTGTGGTAACTTTGGCTATTTTCCTACTTATGCCTTAGGTAGTGCATTCAGTGCTCAATTCTTTAAGGCAATGAAGAAAGATATAAATGTTGATAAAGAATTAGAAAATAATAATTTTATAGTGATTAGAGAATGGTTAAAAGAACATATCCATCAATATGGTGCTTTATATACAGCAGATGAAATTATTAATCAAGTCTGTCATGAATCTTTTGATCCTAATGTCTATATTGATTATTTAATCGATAAATATACAGAGTTATATCAAATAAAATAATGGGGATTCATTCGAATCCCCATATTTAATCTAAATCATCATATGTTATTACTTTAATATTATTTTCTTTTAACCAATCTTTTGTTTTTTGATTACATGCCATTTCTACTTCTAAAGTTCTAGGTTCTAAAAGGGAAGAAGTTCTAATAATATATGCATCCAAATATCCTGGATGACATACAAACATACAAATACCATTTTCACCATAATCTTGTAAAGCATCTCTCTTTAATGATTCAAATGGATTATAGTTAGGTTTCATACTATCCATAGAAGTATATAAAGTCGTATTTCTAAACTTTGTTGGACCATTAAAACTTACTGGTAAATAATCACAATCATACTTTTTAGCAACAATTTCCATTGCCTTAAAGAAATTATCACTCATAACCGCATGTCCTTCAAAATAATGAGGCTTTTCTCCCATTAGTTCTACATATCTTAAATATTGTGCCTCTACTTCTAAAAGAACTTCATCTAATACTACAAAATCTTCTTTTGCTTTACGATAAGTCTTTGAAGATTTAAAGTATCCATTTTCATCTACAAGACTAGGTATAAGTTTAGGATCAACCAATGGCTTACCTACACAAATATTAGTATGTAAACCAAAACATACTCCTGTATCCTTTAATAAATTAATACCATGTTCAGTTGCATCCATATTCATCATAATACCTACTGTTCGTATAATACCCTCTTTAACACTCTTTTCTATACCATAATTAATACCTTCAGAAAAACCTAAATCATCTGCACGAATTAATAATTCTTTCATAGTTTATTCCCTCATTTTACATATTTATCTATAA